>NZ_JBBCQL010000182.1:0-9340 GCF_037149975.1 Chryseobacterium sp. VD8
CATTTTCATCTTCATTGATTCTTTTTAGTGCTAATTCAAATGCAATTTTTAATAAACTTTCATTGATTTCAACATCAATTTTCAACTCCTCATTTTCTTTTATTTTATTCAGATAATCTCTCTCCCTATTAGGTTTAAAATCATTAGCATGAATGATGAAATTATAACCTGCACTGCCAGTATCCATCAGAGGATAAAATAGAAACTGTTTTGGAATCTCATCAATAATTCGCTCTTCATTTGCTAATACTACTACAACCTTATTTTCTTTATCTTTTAATATTGGGACTTCTATTGGCTCATTATTTACCATTATAGAAACTTCTCTGTCAGAACTCTCATTCCTTTGATATTTCAATGTAGTATTATCATATGTAAGTTTTACTTGCGAAAGTTTATCATTAAAACAGAATATATAGGGTAATACTGTTTCAACATATTTAAGCATCGAGCCAATATGTTCTTTACCTTTATCAGATGCAACATACTCAAAAGAAGTATATTGTAAATGATCTTTTTGAGCTAATTTTAGATCATCACAAAGTGTTTCTATTTTATCATCTTGTGAAATAAGTTTATCTGTAAGTTCATCAATATGTACAGCATCCCGATCAATCTCGAAGTCTTTTAATAATCTATAGCTATTATCGTCTGTTAATAAAGAACCATTAACAAAAATCTTTTTCCCATAAATATGGGTACTCAAAAAACCTGTTCCGTACTGACCTAGTTTTTCGCTATTGTCTCCGTAAGATTTTCCTACACTATATTGATTTATTAATCCTCCAAATTCATCATCTGTAAATGGTCTCCCATTATGTTTAAATAATAGGCCCATATCTGTTTTTGCAATTTCAATGATCCCATTTTCTTTTACAGTGTCTAAAGCATTTTGGAATAGTTCCCAGATCGCTCTTTTCTCAGCATATTCGGGAACTATTTCCCTTATTCCTGTAAAAATCTTATTTGCTGAAGATTCAAAGAATCCTCTCTTTCGCTTGTCTCCGTATGATGCACACATTCAATTTTTGTTTTTATGTTATTAGTTTTGGTTTTTATTTAATTTTACATCTAGCTCACCCTCACTTTCCCAGTCACCACATTATCGATCAGCACTGTTTTGTACTCTTTCAGCCTTTCTATTTCCTGCTGCTTGAGCAAAATGGCTTTGGCGATTTTCTCTTCTATTTTTTCTAAGTGCGAGACGATTTGGATTTGCTCATTAAGATTGGCAATAGGAAATCGGAGTGATTTAATTAAGTCTTGGCTTATATTAGGTTGACCACCACCATAACCCATTGAAACAATTTCTTTTCTAAATGCAAGTAAAACAAAGAAGAAATACTTTGTTAGTACATTCCTTGGATTTGATAAAACACAACAAGCTTGATTTGTTGCTGAATCAATATTTAGAATGCCAAGTTTACCAATTGTTGCTCCATACATCGCAATGACTAAACTTTCTTTTGGATAAATTTTCAAACTAGTAAAATCTCTCAGAGCTTTTTCTTTAAGAGTTTTTGAAGTCGATATTATATATCCATCATTTAAATCACCAGTTTGCAAAAAATTTATAACACCATCATAATATCTTAAGTCGCCACTTGTAGGCGTTGTGCCACTTCCGATTTTTGAAAATAAATAAGTTATTTTCCTCACCTCCCAATGCTCCGGAATTTCCCCAATCCAATCCACACCGCTGTCTTTGAGTTTTACGGTATCATCCAACCCTTTGGTAACGGCTTTTTGGATGAGAATTTGGCGGCGTTCTTTCAAGAGTTCTATTTCTTTTTCCTTAATGGCAATGGTTTGGTCTATTTTGGCGGTTTTGTCATCGAGAAAGGTGGCGATGGTTTGTTGTTCAGAAGGTGATGGAATTGGAACCGAAATAGAATTCAGATTACCAATTGTCAATTGATTAATAGTTGATGTTAAAAAACTCCCAGATAGATTCTTAAAAATATTAGAGTTCAAAATTTTAAATAAATAATGATTTAAATCTGACCGAAAGACAGTAGTAAATGCACCAAAGGAATAACCTTCATCATTTTCTGTTGCAATAGCACATTTTCCGATTAAATCACGACTTCCATTTCTTGAACAAATTAAAATGTCATTTTTCTTTATCTTAAGTTTTTCTGGAATTGTGCTAGACACATAAGAATTTTCTTTCTCGCCATACACAAATCGTCCATTTAGCAGATTAGATGAACGTAAGACTAATGTTCCTTCTTTTTCAGAACATAAATCATTTGGTGAATAAGTCAGTCCAATTATTGCCTTACCTAAATATTTTAATTTAACTACTTTCCAATGCTCCGGAATCTCCCCAATCCAATCCACACCACTTTCTTTGTATTTTTCGTATCGTTGCATCGTCTAAAAATTTAAGATTTCAGCCAACAATCCGTCGCCTTCCTGTTCCAGCGCCAAAATATCTTTCGTCACTTCTTCCAGACTGCGCAATGGTGCAGGTTGGTAAAAATATTTATTGAAGCTCAGCTCATAGCCAATCTTTACAGAATCCAAAGCAATCCAGCTTTCTTCGGCATAGGGTTTTACTTCCCGCAGGAAATAGTCCTGTATATTCTCTTTCAGCGGAATGCTTTCGCTGTCGCGCAAATCATTTTCGGTTTCGTAAACGGTGTATAGTCCTTTTGCAGATCCTTCGGCAAGCTCAGGATGACAAGGGAAATAACCGTAATAAGGCAAATCTTTTTCTGCACAGCCTAAATAATTCAGCAAATCGGTAAGCTTCTGTCCAGTGAGCTTTTCTGTTTTTTTAACAACTTTATCAGCTTCTTCATCATACCAGCTTACCGCATCCAAAATCTGCTTTTTCTCTGAAGCAGACAGTTTGGTTTTATCGCCTTTCAGCACTTCATCTGCTTTTGCGCTAAATGTATTGAAGTTGGTGTATACCTCCGTTCCCAGCACTTCCATCAGACGGACTGCGGTCTGGTACAGCGCTTCCAGCTTTTCCCAGTTTTCTTTTTTCCAGGAATCCGGCAAGCTGTTTCGCATTGATGTTGAGCTCCTGTTTTTCGGCAAGATCCTCTATCTCTTTTTTATATTTTTCCAGTCCGGCAAACACCTCCATTCCGTATTTTTCAAACAGCGCTTTGCTGAAATCCGGCTGTGCTTTATCCCATTTCAACACTTCAATTTTTTCTGCTGTGAATTGAGATTTCAGGCGTTTCGGTCTTTCGATATTTACTTTATAATAGCCAAAATCTGCATTGTCAAATACTTTGCTTCCGATGTTTCCGGTTTTCTTCTTATCCAGCTCTTCTAATTTCAGATAGCAGTCCAGAATCTCCTGAATGTGTGTTTTGGTGAGCTCACAGTTTTTGTTTCCCAGATTTTTTCTGAGTTTCTGATACATTTCACTGGCATCAATCAGCTGAACTTTTCCTTTACGGTTAGTAGATTTGTTGTTGCTTAGAATCCAGATGTACGTAGTGATTCCTGTATTGTAAAAAATATTGTTCGGCAGCTGGATAATGACATCCAGCAGATCGTTTTCAATAATATACCGTCTGATATTGCTTTCGCCACCGCCTGCATCACCCGTAAACAGACTCGAACCGTTGTGTACCGAAGCAATACGGCTTCCGATGGTATTTTTAGAAGTGATAGCTTTCATTTTATCCACCATTTCCATCAGGAACAGCAACTGTCCGTCTGAAGAACGGGGAACAGCATCGGCATCTTCCTCTTCGCCCCAGTAATTCTTCAGTTTAATGACAAAACGGCTGTCAATCACGTCTTTTCCGTCTTTAATATATTTCTGTTCACTTGCCCAGCTTTTTCCATAGGGCGGGTTAGACAGCATAAAGTCGAATTTCGTTCCGGCAAATTCATCCGTAGACAAGGTAGACCCTACTTTAATGCGTTCAGGATCTTTCCCTTTAATCATCATATCGGATTTACAGATGGCGTAAGTCTCATCATTCACCTCCTTTCCGAAAAGATACACCGACGTATGGGTCGCTTTAATTTCGCCCTCTTCATCGGTAATAAAATGTTCAGACTCCGTAAGCATTCCGCCCGTTCCGCAGGCTGGGTCGTAAATGGTAATCACCGAAGGAATTTTATCTTTAATCGGTTCAAACACCAGATGGGTCATCAGATCAATAACCTCTCTCGGCGTGTAGTGTTCTCCGGCTTCCTCATTGTTTTCTTCGTTGAATTTCCGGATGAGCTCTTCAAATACATAACCCATTCCTAAATTTGTAAGGGCAGGTAACTTTCTTCCTGAAGAATCCAGTTTTTCAAAAGGCGTAAGATTGATATCCGGAGAAGTGAATTTTTCCAAAACATCCAGCAGCACATCTTTGTTGGCCATATGTCTGATCTGTGCCCGAAGATTAAACTTTTCTATGATCTCCTGCACATTGGAACTGAAGCCATTCAGATAATCTTCGAAATTCCCCAGCAGAATCTGCTGGCTGTTCGTTGCTGAAGCATACAGGCTTTGGAGAGTCCATTCACTGGTGTTATAAAAGACATATTTAGAAGCGGCAGTCATCCCTTTATCATCCCATTCCGTAAACTTCATGGTATTTTTCTGAAATTCTACCTCTTCCAGAACGTGTTGCTTGGTAGGTTCCAGCAAAGCATCCAGTCTTCGCAAAACAACCATTGGCAGGATGACATCCCTATATTTTCCTCTTACATAGACGTCTCTCAGGCAGTCATCGGCAATGCTCCAGATGAAGGAGACGAGTTTATTGTGTACAGCGTGGTTCATTATGTTTATTAAAAAAAGAATTTAATCTGATAAAATATTTTTATCATTCTTTTACTTGGTCCCAAAGATAGCCAAAAAAGACATTTAATCTTTCTTCAGGCTCGTGAGGTTTTTTACATCTCAAGTTATCTGTATCCAAAATTTTATCAAATATAATTAAAAACATAATATCACCGTTATGGGAAACCATAAAATCCGGTGGCTTCGGCTCCGCTCAGCCACCACTACAGAAAAATAGCACACCGCCCATCAACACCCAGAAACCCCATCAAAAACCCGGTGGCTGAGCGGAGCCGAAGCCACCACTACAGAAAAACAACATACCGCCCAACTACCCTCAAAAAATCCATAAAAAAACACGGTGGCTGAGCGGAGCCGAAGCCACACCCTCCGTACAAACACTTACCCCTCATTTTAGTGATTTTCACGGATTCACAAATCACAATTTGTCCCGAACTTTACTTCGTTCTCTGAAGATGCACATCATCATCAGTCATCGGACAAAAACCTCTCAGTAACAATCAACAAAAACAATCAACCAAAAACAAAAATACACCATGACAAATCCAACATTAGACGCTTACCAGCAGATATTCGGGATGGCCTGTCTTGTAGGCCGTTCTTCGGGATACAAAGGTACCGCGATTGAATTACAGCTGCAGCTGCAGTACGACCTTTCTTTTTACCTGAACAATGTTCCGCCTGTAACCGTTATGGGGCAGACCGGCCCTTCTGTCGCTGATCCTTCGGTTACGCCGGTACTAGGAAGCTGGAACCTGGTTTGGGGACCTGCTCTTCTGGAAGAAAACAATGACGGCGTTGCAGACAATGCCGTATTTGTAGCACAGTGTGACGCTGTGGCATTTCCGGGAGGACCTGTAATGCCAGCCTACGTTGTAGCCATTGCCGCCACCAACCCCGACTCCCTGTACGACTGGGAAGCGGAAGATTTTTCCGTTTCGCAGGTGGTCAACTGGAGTACCTACAATCCGTCTGATTTCAGTCCGTCCGGTTATAATAATACCGATCCGTATATTTCACTGGGCACCGCTACCGGAGTCAGCAATCTTCTCAAACTTACCACTGTATCCGGCGCTGCAGCTCCCGGAACGACGCTTGAGCAATTCCTGAGCAGTGTGCAGCCGGCTTCTGATACCGCTGTTATTTTCTGCGGCCACAGCCTTGCCGGAGCCCTCTCTCCTACTTTGGCACTGTATCTTACGGAACAGAAAACACTGAAGGCTTTTGATCTTACGTTGGTATATCCTACTGCGGGAGCCACGCCGGGAGAAACCCATTTTGCCAGCCTCTTTAACAGCACATTTCCTGCATTGCCATCCGGCTGGGAGCCTCAATCGCTGCCTTACCAAAGCTGGAACACCATGCACTGGAATGACCTTGATGTAGTGCCTCATGCATGGCAGAAACAGGATCTGCAGCAGATTGCCAATCTGTACGGCCACTCCCCGAATTTCGCGACTGCCGCTACACTGTCGGCACTCCAATCTCTTGCCCTGTTTGATTCTTCACGATCGGATGCCGTGTATACACGAATTCAAAACAGTTCACTGTCGGGAACGCTGCAGCATTCAGACGGAGGTTCTGCAATCAGTGTTCCTCCACAGTCATTGAAGGATTATGTAGAACAACTGTTCATTCAGCATGTGGAAATGTATTCCGGTATTCCGGCGGACTACCCGCAACCGGAAGTTACCGGACTCATTCTTCCCCAGCCTCTGCCTAAACCCGCTTATCCAAACCTGGTACCGGGTGTTTCTTCCGTCACCAAAGCCGAATTGATTGAAAGAATTATTTCCCAGATCATCGGATGGATTTCCTCGCATGCTTTATCAGCCCTGAAACCCGTTCTGGAAGCATAAATCAACGCTGATATATTGATTTCATAAAACAACCACCTGTTACAGATTTTGCGGTAACGGGTGGTTTCGCTTTTGAGAACACAGGCGGCTTCGGCTCCGCTCAGCCACCATTACAACAAAACAACCCACAGCCAAACAAAACCCAAAAATCACATCAAAAAACACGGTGGCTGAGCGGAGCCGATGCCACCACTACAGAAAAACAACCCAAAGCCAGACAAAACCCAGAAATCAAATCAAAAATCCCGGTGGCTGAGCGGAGCCGAAGCCACCGCATTCAAATAAAATACTATCTTTAGAAAAAAATACAAATGATAAAAGGATGGATGTATATTCTTCTCTGCTCAGACGGCAGTTATTATACCGGCAGCACCAACGATCTCGAACGCCGGCTTTCGCAGCATCAAAAAGGAGAAGGTGCCAATCATACTAAAAAACGGCTTCCTGTAAAGCTTATTTATTTTGAGGAATTTGAACGTATTGATCTTGCTTTCTACCGGGAAAAACAAATTCAGGGATGGAGCCGGAGAAAAAAAGAAGCTTTAACCAATGGCTGGAACGAAGAGCTTAAAAAAGCTGCCGAATGCATGAACGAAACCCACAGTAAGTTTTTTATAAAAGATGAATAGGTGGCTTCGGCTCCGCTCAGCCACCTTGCTATACGCTCAGCCACCACTACAGAAAAACAACCCACCGCCCAACAACACCCGAAAAATCAAATCAAAAATCCCGGTGGCTGAACGGAGCCGAAGCCACCACTACAGAAAACACCCCACCGCCCAACAACACCCAAAAAATCAAATCAAAAATCCCGGTGGCTGAGCGGAGCCGAAGCCACCACTACAGAAAACACCCACAGTCCAACAACACCCAAAAATCAAATCAAAAAACACGGTGGCTGAGCGGAGCCGAAGCCACCACTACAGAAAACACCCACAGTCCAACAACACCCAAAAATCAAATCAAAAAACACGGTGGCTGAGCGGAGCCGAAGCCACCACTACAGAAAACATCCCACAGTCCAACAACACCCGAAAATCAAATCAAAAAACACGGTGGCTGAGCGGAGCCGAAGCCACCACTACAGAAAACACCCCACAGTCCAACAACACCCAAAAAATCAAATCAAAAAACACGGTGGCTGAGCGGAGCCGAAGCCACCACTACAGAAAACACCCCACAACCCAACCACTCCCAAAAAATCAAATCAAAAATCACGGTGGCTGAGCGGAGCCGAAGCCACCATAAAAAATCCCCACCCTTCCGGATGGAGATTAAAAATTAAATTAAGGTATAAGCCCCAAGATACGCGCTGTTACACGCAAGCGTTTCTTTCACATTCCTGAAAAACACCCAGACCTGAATTTCCTTTCCTGTGTAGGAAGCAGGCATCGTGACATCGGCAGTCAGTGCTCCCCTTTCGGCAACAGATTCGAAAATTTCAAACGTTCCCAGTTCTTCGCTATAACATACCACATTGGCTTTGTCGGCGGTATCTGCGTTTCCCTGTGCGGAATTATCTTCCCAGCTCAGCGTAATGATATTTCCGGTTTGCGGAGAAGCCGTGACGTTCTGGAAACCTGCCAAATCCCCTTTCGTGATCAGAACCTTGTTGTATACCAGTTCGGGAACATCGCCATTCATCTGTAACGCTTCGCTGATGGTATAGGAAACCGCCATATTCACCCTCGATTTTGAACCGCTCCCCGATCCGAAATACTTCGTCTGGATGTTTTTGAGCGGCTGCAGAAAGCTGATCACCATGCTGAACCTGGTCTGCTGCAGAAGCTGTTTATCGGTGGGCTGTTTCGAGCTTGGTTTGGGAATGCTTCTGATAATGTCCTGTCCGCGCCAGTTTGCGCCTACAATCGTTCCCACTTTTCCTGAAAATCCTCCAAGGATTCCTTTTGTTATTCGTGCCATTTTGTGCATTTTTATTGGTTAACAGAACGAAGGTATTACAGAATTTTCCAATTTCAGGCACCTGTGAAAAAGATGACCGGTTTTGACTGCTTTTGACCGGTTTTGACCGGTTTGAAAACCCATTTCTTCGGATCATGTTCGGGTCTTCTTCGGATCGGCTTCGGAAAAATGGGATTTTTTCCGAAGAAACACCGAACAACAGCCGAAGGATTCCGGGAGAATTTTGAGTAATTTTTGATTGGGAAATAATGGGTTTTTAGCTTTTTGTCGGGAAGAATATATTTTCCTCATTCATGTAAAGAAGCAAGCACAGATTTGATTTCACTTCTTTAAATCACTAACTGAAACCACCTATTATGCCAGCATCTATAATGGAGAAAAGATAAATAATGATGTTATTTGTGTTCAATTTTTGATGAACTGCAAGAGAAAATTAATTCTTTTGGAATAAGTCTGTTTAAACTTTTATTTAACCGCAGAAGAAGCAAAAGATTGTAGCACTTGAGTAGTTTAAGTTTAATACTTAAATCTAAAAAAAGAACACATAAGTTTAAAAAAAATCAAAGATTTTTTCTCTTTGCAAACTTTTGAAATACTTTGAATAAATCCAATAAAGTCTTTAGTGTCCCTTTTGCGGTTAATTCTGAAATTAGTATTTGCCTTCATTTTCCTATCCCCCGGAATTCTTTTTTAGCTGCAGACTGCTTTTATTTTTAATGAAAAGAATATAAAAATAAAGTTTCTATATTGTTTTCCGGTTTTCCGTATTTTCGTTAAAAAATGT
>NZ_JBBCQL010000183.1:0-9289 GCF_037149975.1 Chryseobacterium sp. VD8
CACTTTCGAGATTATTTAAATAATCATCCATTTCAGACTCAGAAACAAAACTTTGAGGATTTTCACGTAAATATTCTGTCCTTCTTTTTGTTTCTTCTTTTTGCCATTCAGGAATCTGATGAGACTTGCTTTTGAAATGTTTCTGCTTCAAAAAATCAATAAAATCATTCACCTCTTCATAAAAATTTTCAGGAAGTGTTCTGATGTTATCTTCTAAATCTTTTAACGTAATTTCCATTTTCTTCATCTTTATTTCCATCAAAGTTAATAAAATTCGATTATTATTTTTAAAATTCTATATTTGTGAAATTTGAAATTTGTAAACTATGAAGACTAAACATCCTAAAGGATTGCCTTTCCTCTTCTTTACGGAAATGTGGGAGCGTTTCGGGTACTATCTCATCCTCGGAATTTTTGTATTGTATGTAATTGAACCAACCGGAGCAAAAGGCGGTCTCGGACTTCCCGACAAAACCGCAGACGATATTTTCGGGACGTACATTGCTTTAACTTACTTAACTCCTTTTATCGGAGGATTTCTTGCGGACAGAGTGTTAGGATACATCAAATCCATTTATATCGGAGGTGTTTTGATGGCTGCAGGATATATCGGGATGGGTGTTTTTAAAGATCTTACTTTATTTTATTCTTCTTTAGCGTTAATTATCATCGGAAATGGTTTCTTTAAACCTACCATTTCTACCCTGCTTGGAAATTTATACTCCGAAGAACCCTATAAAGCCAATAAAGATTCCGGATACAATATTTTTTACATGGGAATCAATATCGGAGCGTTTATCTGCAACATTATTGCGGCTTTTATGCGAAACAAATTCGGTTGGGGTGAAGCATTTATCACTGCCGGAGTCGGAATGCTGGTGGGATTAATTATTTTTACCATCGGAAGAAAACACTACATTCATGCCGCTCAGATGAAGCCTGTTCAGGAAGGAGATACCAAACTTTCTGAAATATTAATAAAAGTATTCTTACCGGCAATCATTGCAGGAGCAATCGGCTGGATCATTCCCGGAAATATTTTCGGAAGCGACAATACAGATGCCTTTATTTTTGCCTGTGTTCCCGTTATTTATTTCTATGCTTCCCTATACTTCAAAGCGAAGCCGGACGAAAAATCGTCTATCGGAGCCTTATTATCGGTTTTCCTGATCAGTATGTTTTTCTGGGCAGTTTTCAAACAAAACGGAACCGCTTTAACGAGATGGGCGAATTATTACACCGACAGAAGTGTACCTGCTTCCATGGAAAAACCTTTGGAAAGCATTTATATGGTCGACGGAAAAAGTTATGAAGACAAAGAAGTTCCTGTTTACGATAACCAGTTTCAGTCTCAGAAAGATAAGGATGGGAACACAATAAAAGTGCAAGGAAAAGATGTTTATTTTAAAAATATTTCTCCCGAACAGCGTGCAGAACTGGAGAAAAATCCTCAGGCGAAAACCTATCTTTACAATACAGAATTGTTTCAGTCCATCAATCCGTTTTGGGTAATTGCTTTAACTCCGGTTGTAGTAGGTTTCTGGGCATTATTGAGACGAAAAGGAAAAGAGCCTTTAACGCCAACAAAAATCGTTCTGGGACTTTTCATTTCAGGATTATCTTGTCTGGTAATGGTTTTAGCAGTTTGGGCAGGAGATAACGGAGCCGTAAAAGTTTCGCCGTGGTGGCTGGTTGCAAGTTACGGAGTTATTACCGTGGGAGAATTATGTCTTTCACCGATGGGATTATCCTTCGTTTCCAAACTTTCTCCTGCAAGAATTACAGCGTTGATGATGGGCGGATTTTTCCTTGCCAACTCCGTAGGAAACAAACTTTCCGGAATTTTAGCCAGTACATGGTACAATTACGACAATAAAATGAATTACTTTTTAGTGAATTTTGCTTTGTTGATATTTGCAACTCTTTTGGGCTTATCTATGCTGAAAAGATTAAACAAGATCATGAAAGAAAAAGGACATTAATCCCTATTCACAATACAGAAAATCAAGCTGCGGAATTATTCTGCAGCTTTTTTATTTAAATATAAAATTAAAACCTTGCCGAAAACACAAAAAAAACTATATTTGTCAGTCTTAACAAAAATTAACAATAAAAATGGATAATACTGAAGCATTGAGTCCGAAGCCGGATGAATTTGTAGAGAACAAGAATTCCAGACATCCGAAAGGATTGTGGGTTCTTTTCGGAACAGAAATGTGGGAGCGTTTCAACTTTTATGGAATGAGAGCTTTATTAACGCTCTTCATGGTAAATTCCTTATTGATAAAAGAAGCTGATGCAGCAATCATCTACGGTGGATTTTTAGCTTTATGTTATCTTACTCCGCTTTTGGGAGGTTTCATCGCCGACAAATATATCGGTAACAGAAACGCCATCTTAATCGGTGGATCTTTAATGGCAATTGGTCAGTTTTTGCTTTTCATCAGTGCTTCTACGTTTTCGGGAGGTCTGGATGCAGCAAAAACCATCATGTGGCTTGCTCTTTTCATCATCATTTTCGGTAACGGGTTCTTCAAACCGAATATTTCTTCGATGGTAGGAAGCCTTTATCCAAAGCAGGAAAAATCAAAATTGGACTCTGCTTTCACAATTTTCTACATGGGGATTAACATTGGAGCATTCTTAGGACAGTTTATCTGTCCGTACGTAGGAGACGTAAAAGATGCGACAACAGGTGTAAGAGATATTTTCGCCTTCAAATGGGGATTCCTTGCTGCTTCCATTGCAATGATAATCGGTACCATTACATTCTTTATTCTTAAAAATAAATATGTAGTTACACCGGAAGGAAGGCCTATCGGTGGATTACCTAAAAACAATACAAGCGCAGATTTTGAAGAAGGAGAAACACAGACTGCTAAATTCTCCGGATCGGCATTAGGAATTACAGGAGGATTATTCGTGATTCTTTTCTTTGCTTTCAGATATCTTCTGGTGGGAGAATTCGGGTTTAAAGCCGTAGAAATGGGACAGCTGATTAAAGGAATTATTTATCCTTTCATTTATGCAGCAGGAATTTCTCTGGCATTCTTAATCATGAGTTCTGCTGAAAATAAAGTGGAAAGACAGAGAATCTGGGTAATTTATATCGTATCGTTCTTTATTATTTTCTTCTGGGCAGCGTTTGAGCAGGCGGGATCTTCATTAACTTTTATCGCAGATAATCAGACCGACAGAAATATCTTAGGATGGAATATGCCTCCTTCGATGGTACAGATTTTCAACGGTATTTTCGTTGTGGTTTTAGCCGTTCCTTTCAGCTTAATCTGGGACAAATTAAGAGCAAAAGGAAAAGAGCCGGTTTCGCCGATGAAGCAGGCAATGGGACTTGCTCTGATCGCATTAAGTTACTTCATCATTGCACATAACGTAAAAGATTTAGGAAACTCAGGATTATTAGCAATCAAATGGTTAATGTTACTGTATTTCATTCAGACTTGTGGTGAACTTTGTTTATCTCCAATCGGATTGTCATTGGTAGGTAAACTGGCTCCAAAAAGATTTGCATCCTTATTATACGGCGTATTCTTTATTTCCAATGCAGCAGGTTATGCTTTAGCAGGTTCTTTGGGAGCATTGATTCCTGCAACGGGAGATAAATTCTCTAAGGCACAGGAAATGGGAATCAATCTTCAGGATGTTTTAGATAAAAAAGTAACATTAACTGCAGATCAGGCAGCAGCTTTTGAAAAAGCGCAATTGCCTTTAGCTAATCCTACTTTTGCAGGTTTTGAAATCCACAATTTATTTGAATTCTTCATGGTATTCGTTGTTCTTTGTGGTATTGCTGCTGTAATTTTAGCATTAATTTCACCTATTTTAAAGAAAATGATGCACGGTGTAAACTAAACTGCATCAAATAAAATACAAGAACCTCCGCTAAGTCGGAGGTTTTTTTTATTTTAGTAATTATCTGCATGACTGCAAATATAATTTCAAATTCATATTAAAGAATTTAAGTGATTGTTCGTCAACAGACAGAAATGTAAACCTCTTCTATTAAAAGGTAAAAAAGCATTAATGATAATTAAAGTATGACAGAAATTTTTAAAAATAATATATCGCAGCACATTACTCTTTCTGAAGATGAATCAGCACAATTTTACAGCTTATTCCAAAAAAAGACCATTAAAAAAAGACAGTTTTTATTAAGAGAAGGGGAAATCTGTAAGTTTGAAGGTTTTGTAATAAAAGGACTGTTCAAGACCTATCATATTGATTCTGACGGAATAGAACAAATCCTGAACTTTGCTACAGAAGACTGGTGGATTACTGATATTGACAGTTTTACAAATGAACTACCGTCTCAACTGAACATAGAAGCACTGGAAGACAGTGAAGTTTTAATCATTTCTAAAAAAGACAAGGAGTTTGCTTACAAAAACCTGCCCAAAATCGAAAAGCTGTTTCGTGTAATGACACAAAAAACACACGTTGCCCTGCAAAGAAGAATGATTGATAACCTCAGCAAAACGGCAGATAAACGATATACTGATTTCATCGAGAAATACCCTCAGCTTTATCAAAGGTTAACCAATGTACAAATCGCTGCATATTTAGGCATCAGTCATGAATTTGTGAGCAGAATAAGAAAAAAAATAGTTAACAAAAAATAATTCAGACTTCATTTATTGAACTTGTTCAATGTTTTGAAGCAATATGCTTATAGATATTTGTAACAGCCAATATGCTCAATTATAACATAAAATTCCATCGATATTCATCCTCTTTATTATTCATAATGAAAACACAAATGCAAAATTTAAAAACCATTAAAGTCAATTCCATTCAGCCTAAAATGGATAAACTGATCAGAAACAGCTTTACCGCTACATTGAAAACAACGATATACGGATTTTTAGCGGCAGCCATTGTATTGTCCTGCAACCGTAAAAACGAAAATCTCCCAGAAAAAAGAACATCAGCCAATTCTGAACTTCTCGGGAAAAAAGCCATTATTACATTTCCGGAAATGAGAGCAGAAGTAACTTACCACAAAGATTCAACGCTGCACTGGAAAACAACCGATAAAAACGGATTGATTAATGAAGGTGATGAAAAGATGGATTATAAGAAGCTGAGTGAAGATTTACATTTCTTAAACTGGATAGAAAAAGACGGCTGGACAGTAAGCCAGGTAGTCAATACTAAAGATGGAACCGTAAAATCATTCTGGAGTTTTGCTGACGATTCAAGCCCGAGAGGAAAGAGAAAATCTTTATTTGTGGATGGAAAAATTGAAGTGGTAAAGTAAGTACAACCTCAAAGCCTGCAACAAGACTGAAAATTTGTATAGATTAATATCCTTCAAATATAAATTCGAAACATTATTTGAGGGCAAACTATCTTTGGTAATGACTTTTTCCGTTATTTTACAGAAAATTTAATTAAAACTTAATCATACTGACCTATGAGTTTAACTTTAGACGAAATACAAAATTTTAAAGGCAAATATCCGAAACAGCTATGGACTCTTTTTACTGTAGAAATGTGGGAGCGGTTCTGTTTTTATGGAATGAGAGGTGTTCTAACATTTTTCATGGTAGATCAGCTTTTACTGAAGGACGATGTTGCTAATCTTCAGTATGGTGCAATTCAGGCATTTGTTTATGCATTTACTTTTATTGGGGGAATTTTTGCAGATAAAATCTTGGGATTCAAAAAATCTTTATTTTTTGGAGGAATTGTAATGATTTTGGGAAATCTTCTAATCGCTTTTGCACCAAAAGATATGTTCTATTACGGAATTGCATTTTCCATTATTGGAACCGGATTTTTCAAACCAAATGTATCATCTATGGTAGGAGAATTATATGATGAGAAAGATCCGAGAAGAGATGCGGGCTACGGAATGTTCTATGCCGGTATAAACATCGGAGGATTATTAGGCGGAGCATTATGTATTTATCTGGGAAAATACTATTCTTGGACTTTATGCTTTTTAGCTGCTGCAATAGTAATGATAATAGGTCTGCTTACATTTCTTTTCACTAAGAAAAATTTAGGTCCGATAGGTAATTCTCCATTATTAAATATGGAACCTACAAAAAGGAAAATCCGGGAAATTGCAGTTTATGTTCTTTCTATTCTAAGCATTCCTTTAATTTTCATCATGGTGAAAAATACAAAGTTCACAGATTACTTCATGTATACAATAGGAGTGATAGCAATAGGATACTTTATTTTTGAATTACTAAGATTAAAAGAAGTAAGCCTGCAAAAAAAATTAATTGCTGCATTTTCTTTTATCTTTTTTTACTTTTTATTTAATGCGATTTACGAACAAAGTGGAGGCTCTCTCTCATTATTTGCTAAAGACAATCTGGATCATAACTTATTAGGGTTTAATATGGATCCTAACGTTGTTAACAATAGCTCAAATACACTTTTTGTGATTATATTAAGCCCGGTTATAGGATTGCTTTGGCTTTGGCTTGCAAAGAAAAAAATAGAACCTAATACTCTTATAAAATTTGGAATTGGATTTTTATTTCTTTCCGCTTCATTTTATATTTTTTATTATACTAAATTTTTTGCTAATAAAAATGGAATAACTTCACTGAATGTTTTTGCACTCGCTTATTTTGTTACTACAATAGGTGAACTATGTTTAGGTCCTATTGGTATGTCAATTATTACAAAACTATCGCCTAAAAAATTATTTGGGATGATGATGGGACTTTGGTTTTTAGCAAGCGCATTCGGACAACTAGCTGCCGGAAAATTAGGGGCTGAAATATCCCAATCTAACACCGGAAACAGTTTAGTTTCTAAATTGCAATCCTATACAGATGGATATTATCAATTAGCTATTTATGCATTAATTGCCGGATTGGTATTAATTTTGATTTCCCCGCTTGTGAAAAAATTAATGCAGGATGTAAAATAAAAATAGTAAATGCTTACATTTACTTCAAAAATACCAAATCATGAAGAAAATTATAAGTTTAATAGCACTCTTTATGGTCACTTTCAGCTTTGCACAGGTAAAATGGATGACGATTGAAGAAGCATTGAAAGCACAGAAAGAAAATCCTAAAAAAATTCTTATCGATTTTTATGCAGACTGGTGCGGTCCGTGTAAGATCATGGATAAAAAAACATATGGACATCAGGTAATTTCTGATATGCTGAATGAAAATTATTATCCTGTAAAATTTAATGCGGAAGATAAAAAAGAAATTGAAATTTTCGGCAGAAAGTTTTCTAATCCGAATACAGAACATAAGAAAGGAAGAAATTCCTTACACGAATTCACTCAGTATATGAATGTTGCAGCCGTTCCGAGTATGGTTTTTCTGGATGAAAGCGGTAATCCGATCACCATTTTACAGGGAGAACTGTCCGCCAGAGAATTAGAACCCTATCTGGAATTTATTTCTAAAGATCTTTTCAAGAAAATCCGTTCGCGGGAGCAGTGGGAAGATTATCAGAAAAAATTTAAATCTAAAATAAAAGAATAAAAATACAGGCTTTCAGTAATGAGAGCCTTTTTTATTTAAAAAGTTTGTTCGAACTAATTTTAACCAAAAAAGAGATAAAAGACGGTAAAAAATTTTAGACAAGTTTAAAATATGGGCATTTTACTAAGAAGATCCCGTAAAAATCCTGTATAATATTTTTAAATAAATCATAAACTTTGAGAAAAGAAAATGTTTTTCAACATTTAATTATTAACCTTAAAACCAAGAAATCATGAAAAACTTAAACATTCTCAAACTGTTAATTTTTATTTTTGCCTGTCAGTTTTCAATGGCTCAAAATACACCGGAAGTTTCCTCTGCCATTACTGCGGTAAAAGCAAAAAGATTAAACGATATTCCTATTGCAAAAGAAGAAAACGGAAAGATAATTTTGGCTGTGAAAAAAGAAATACTACAAAAAGCAGTACAATCTGCAGTAAGTGACCTGAAGCAGAATTTTCATGTTGATGATGTGAAAATTGCAGCATCTAATATTAAAACGTACTATCTTGCCATTGTAGGAACCGATAAATCTAAAAAAAATACCACAATATTTCTTCCTTTGGGAGCAGCAGATCAATCCCCAAATTATTTTTTTATTCCGTCTACAGGACATGTTGTAACCTGCATTAACATTACAGGATGCCCTAATAACTGTTCTATTGTAAAATACGGATATCAAAAACAGCTTACCGGATGTAATTGCGGAGGTTTTGATTTTGGAGATGCACCTGCAAACGGAAATACACCTACTGAGAGCTGTAACTTTAAAATTAACAAACTTATTTATGAAAAAGATTTTTGTATGGCTGTTAAAATAAAGCTTTCAGCACTTGTTTATGAATAAAATCTATTCTGAAAACTTCTGTTCTAAAAAACCTCTTAAAAAATAGCTTAAGAGGTTTTATTTTTTAGAAGATTTCCCGAAATTCGTGGCTCCTAAAATGACTTTAGAAACCTCAATAGAATACGTAAAAGGAATCGGTCCGGAAAAAGCCAAACTTATCAAAAGTGTATTGGGAATTTCCACCGTGGAAGATCTGCTGAACTTCTACCCGCTCCGTTATCTGGATAAAAGCAAAGTTCATAAGGTTTCGCAGCTCGGAGACCTCTCCACAGACGTACAGCTGAAAGGAAGAATCACCAATATTCAGGAAATACAGACCGGAAAAACCAAAAGACTTTCAGCAAAATTCAATGACGAAACAGGATCAATGGATCTGGTATGGTTCCAATATTCAAAATGGCTGAAAGAACAGCTTCCTGTGAATAAGGAAGTTTTTATTTTCGGGAAAATCAATGTTTTCAATAATCAATTTTCTATGCCGCATCCGGAAATAGAAATCGAAGAAAAGAAAGATTCCGAAAACAGGTTAAGACCAATTTATCCAAGCTCGGAAAAACTAACCAAAAGAGGACTGAATCAACGATTTTTTCAGGTTGTGTTAAGAAATATCTGCAAAGAAATCCCTAATCTGATCTACGAAAACTTTCCTGATTATCTTTTAAAGGCATTTAAGTTTTTATCAAGACAGCACACCTATCTCAATATTCATTTTCCGAAGGATATGGAACATTTCGAGAAAGCCAATTACCGCTTAAAATTTGAAGAATCATTTTTCTTTCAGTTAGGATTCGGACTGAAAAAGCTTCACCATAAAAGCCATACGGCAGGAAATCCTTTTCCGATTGTCGGAGATTATTTCAATGATTTTTATGAAAATCATCTTCCTTTTGATTTAACGGGAGCTCAGAAAAGAGTACTTAAAGAAATCCGGATGGATATGAAACGTCCCATCCAGATG
>NZ_JBBCQL010000184.1:0-9271 GCF_037149975.1 Chryseobacterium sp. VD8
GACTTTGCAAATATAATCATTAATGGGGTTGATTTTTACTTCTGCATTAAATTTTTAAATCTTATCCCGGAAGCGGTTTGTAATACCTTGGAACTTACCTGATCCCTTCAATAAGTCTTCAATTTTCACAAAACTTAAATATTTAAATATAAATAATGTGAGAAATATTTTGAAAAGTACGAAAAAGGATTATTTTTGCATTACTAATAAACTGAGTTGAAGAAAATTGTTATTTTTTCATTATTTCTGTCAGGAATTGTTTCTTATGCACAAACAGGAACAAACGTTTATCCATTCTTAAATATTCCTGTTTCAGCGAGACAGGCTGCTTTGGGAGGAGATGCAATTTCTGTGAGAGATCGTGATGTTTCCTTTGCTATTGCAAACCCCTCATTACTGAATAAAGATTCCGACAACCAACTGTCTGTAAACGCAACTGCTTATCTTGCAGATTCCAAATACGGAACGATTGCCTATGCAAAAGACTTTGATAACGGTCACATGGCGACCATCAATGCAAGATACATGAGCTACGGAGATATTCCGCGAACAGACGACAGCGGTTTCGAGAACGGAACTTTCAAAGCTTCGGATGTTGCCATCGGAGCAGGATATGCCTATCAGTTTGAAGAAGACTGGACGATCGGAGGTGGATTGAATTTCATTACTTCTAAAATAGATACCTATACTTCTTCTGCCATTTCAGGAAATGCAGGAATTACCTACCACAACAAAAAAAATAAAGAAACAGCTTCTGTTGTTTTCAGAAATTTCGGTTATCAGTTCAATTCTTTCAACGGAACAAGGGAAAACCTGCCATTCCGTGTAGATTTGGGATATACAAGAATTTTAAAAGTAATTCCTTTGGCTGTTACCATTACTGCGCATGATTTACAGGAGTTTAATATTTCTTCCCAGTACAACGTTAACGGACAGGAAGTAAATACAGGCAGAAAAATCGCCGATCACTTCTCTATCGGGGCAGAATTGTTTCCGGAAAAAGGATTCAACATCAGACTAGGATATAATGTGAAGAGAGGGAATGAACTAGCCGTTGCAGATCAGAGAAATTTCTCAGGACTTTCGGCAGGATTCGGGATTAAAATTGCCAGATTCCGTGTGGATTACGCACACGTAAGGTATCATAATTCTGCGAATGTCAACCAGATAGGAGTTTCTATCGATCTTACAAGTCACGCAGGATACTAATTGTTAATCATTTTCAAAACAAAATAAATATCAGAAACCTCAAGAAAATCTCCTGAGGTTTCTTGATTTTTAAGAAAAATTCTTGAAATTTGCAGAATGAAAAAACCTGTAATAGCTATCGACGGCTACTCATCTACCGGAAAAAGTTCAATTTCTAAAGTCATTGCTGCAAAGCTGGGACTTATTCATCTCGATACAGGTGCGCTTTACAGAGGAGTAACATGGTTTGCTCTTCAGAATTGTTTAAATGACAGCGGAACCATTGATCTTGAGAAATTATTCTCTTCTCTGGATCAGGTGGAACTTGAATTTAAAAATATTGATGGAGAACTGGTTCTTTTCCTTAATCATATTGATATTTCAAAAGCGATACGGACTACCGAAGTTTCGGAGAATGTAAGTTTTGTTGCCAAACAGAAAGAAGTGAGAGATTTTCTTCTGCAGTCTCAGCGCAATCTGGCAGAAAAAGGAGGCATTATTATGGACGGACGTGACATCGGGACAGTAGTTCTGCCAAATGCAGACTATAAATTTTTTCTTACCGCAAGTATTGATGAAAGAACAAGAAGGCGTTATCTGGAACTGCTTTCTTTAGGAATCGAGGCGAATGAACAACAGGTGAAAGAAAATCTTATAGAACGCGACAGAATAGACAGCGAGCGGGAAATCGCCCCATTAAAGCAGGCAGAAGATGCTATTATTATTGACAATACAACGATTTCTAAGAAAGAAACCATTGATGAGATTTTATCTCACATCAGAAAGATTTAACATTTTTTAATAGAAGTCTTTCTCCTTTGGTATGTTAATTGTACATTTCAATACAAGTAAAAAGCTAATATTATTAACTATTAAAAAAAACGAAAATGTCTAAAAAAAACAATACAGCGGGTATTTTGGCAGGACTTCTTGCAGGTGCTGCGGCGGGTGTTATCTTAGGAATGCTTTATGCTCCGGAGGAAGGTAAAGAAACCAGAAAGAAGATTAAAACTAAAGCAGAAGATCTTAAAGATCAGGCTAAAAATAAATACGGTGAAGTTTCCGAAAAAGTAAAAGACCAGTACAGCAATATTTCTTCTACTTTTAAAGAAACAGCAAACAGCGTTGCCAATACTGTGAAAGACGGGTACGATAAATACAAAGATCAGATCGTTTCTAAAACTGCAGACGTAGTAAAAAATGTAGAATCTGAACTGAATGATCTAAAACAATAATATAGTTTATTTTTTAGGTAAATTATGAGAAGGAACTTTATAAACGAAAGTTCCTTTTTTTGTAACTTTAAAGAAAAACAATGATTGAAACTATTAAAGAATACGCTTCCAAAAGGATCGATCTCCTGAAAATTGAAGCCACCGAAAAATCCTCTCTTTCGGCAGGAATGATCACTTATTTCGTGGTTTTACTGGTCGCTTTTGGTTTTTTCATCATTCTGTTCAACTTCGGAATTGCCTTTCTTATCGGTAAAGCATTGGGCGATCAGTCTTACGGATTTCTCATTGTTGCCGCTTTTTATCTTTTAACCATGATTCTTATTGTGATGTTTAAAAAGAAAATCGTAAATTATGTGGCAGATCAGGTAATTAAATTTTTAAATCATTAAACTATGAGCAGAAAGTATGAAAGCTTAGAGGAACTGAGAAGAAAGAAAAAGCTGCTGAAGCAGGAAATAGACGGTCTGGAAGATCTCTTAACCTTCAAAAATACAAAGGAAAGTCTGAGTGCTTTTACCAATGGTTTAACAGATCAGTACCTGCAGGAAAAAATAGATGAAGACGGCGACGAAAAGGTAGTTCTACGAAAAGATGTTATCGCCAAACAGATTACTTCGGAAATTAAAGGAGCCTTAATTAATAAAAATACAGCAATGGGAATTGCAAATTCCGCATTTAAAGGAGATGCTGCTGATATTATGATTAATCTCGCGGTAACCACACTTGTCGGAAATTATGCCAGAAAAAACTTTAAAAGTTCAAACTGGAAAAAGAAATTAATCGGCGCAGCCATGATTTATCTTGCTCCCGCCGCTTTAAGATTTGTACGAAAGAAACTTGAAACCTATCAGAAAAATAAAAGTGTTTCCAGCATGGAACAGCTTATCTAAAGTTTGCGGGTTTTAGAGTTTTAGAGTCAGAGATTTTTTAAGGGTTATAAAAACTCAAACACTCCCACTCTAAAACTCTATTACTCAAACTTACTCTCCCATTCTGAAAAGCTGCCCCAGAATAATACCTGCTGCCATTGAAACATTAAGACTTTCTGTAGACTGCGATTTTCCGAATCTCGGGATCATGACACTTTTATGAAGTCGTTTTTCTGTTTCCGGACGCATTCCGTTTCCTTCATTTCCTAAAATTAAATTCATTTTTTCAGGTCTTTCGAAAGCATAGATATTTTCACCGTCCATATCGGTTCCGATGTTGATATTTTCTGTTTCTGATAAATATTCTGTCAGGTTTGTATAGATTATATTCACTCTTGTAAAAGAACCCATACTTGCCATTATAACTTTTGGATTGTAAAAATCTACAGTGTCTTCACTGCAGATAATCTGCTCTATTCCAAACCAGTCTGCAAGACGGATCATCGTTCCCAGATTTCCGGGATCCTGAATACCGTCCAAAACAAGCTGAAGATTTCTATCCTCCGTTTTTTGTTCCGGATTAAGATAACAGACCGCCACAGAATCTTTTGGATTTTGCAGAAAACTGATTTTTTTCAACTCATTTTCAGAGATATGAGTTACCGGAGCTTCCATACGGTCTAATTTTTGCGGATCCGTAGAAAATATTTCTTTAATTTTAAATCTGGAATCAGGAAGTTCACGGATGATTTTATTACCTTCAACCAAAAACAAATTGTATTTTTGCCTGAACTTCTTTTTATCTAAAGACTGTAAAATTTTTATTGTATGAGCTGTAAGCATTATAAGAATTCTCCTCAAAAGTATTATAAAATTATATCATTTGCAACATTTGTAGGTCTCCTTTATGCTTGTAGTACCACCAAAAAAGTTCCGGATGGTGAATATCTGCTGGTAAAGAATAATTTTCAGTTTGAGGATAAAAAAGAATCTTTCGATGGTGAGCTTAAAGATTATGTTCAGCAGAAGCCTAATAAAAGGCAGCTTCTTTTCATGCCATTAAGCCTTTGGCTTTACAATGCCGCCAATCCCAAATACGACACGCTTCTTAACGAGTACATGACGTATCCTAATGAATTGAGAAATCAAAAACTCAGAGATTCTCTTTTCATAAAATACAATATGAAAAGCAGCGTCGGCAAAAGTCTTTTCTTCGACAGACTTTATCACAACTGGGGTTCTGCTCCTGTAATTCTCGACCAGACAAAAACGTCAAAGAGTGCCGAGTCTATTAAAAAAAGAATGACGTACCGGGGTTATTGGGATGCAGATGTAAAATTTAAACATGAGCTTGATTCTTCAGCCAAAAAAGCTGCGGTTAATTATTTTATCACGCATAATCAGCCAACTTATATTAAGGATTATTATTACAATATTTCCGATCCTAATATTAAAAGTATCTATCAACAGAAAATCCGTGAAACTCTTGTAAAAAAAGGTCAGATTCTGGATCAGACGATTTTAGAGAAGGAAGTAAGCAGGATTAATGATGTGATGCGGGAATACGGATATTACCGTTTTAACAGTCTTGGAGATGAGGTAGGTTTTGTGGCAGATTCTCTTAAAAGTACAAAGCAGGTTCCGCTGGTTTTGGAAATCCGCAAAGATTCTCTGGACAGTCCATACAAACAGGCAACCATCGGAAATATTGATGTTGCTATTGTAGATGAAGCAAAAGATTTCCCGAATAATACAAGAAAAGACAGCTTAAGAGGAATCCGTTTTCATAAAACAGATAACAGCTACGATTCCCGTTCTATATGGAGAGCTATTATCATAGGAAATAAGCAGGTTTACGATCAGAAAAAATTAGATCTCACCAAAAGAAATATTCTGGCAATGAATAATTTCAGTATTCTGAAAGCCAGAGATTCATTAAGAAGAGGTGGTACTTCCAGCCCTAATGACAGTATTGTAGACGTAACCTACATCTTGAAACCACTTCCGAAATATGATCTGAAAGTGGGAACAGATTTAAATTATTCTGAAGTATTGAATTTTGGAATTTCTCCTTCTGTTGATCTTACGACAAGAAATATTTTTGGCGGAGCGGAAAACCTTACCACAAGTCTTTCCGGAACTTTCGGACGTATTGTAAACCCGAAAAATATAGACAACAGAATCTGGGCATATGAAATCTCAGCACAGGCTTCGTTAAATTTCCCGAGATTATTGCTGCCTTTCAATTATTATAAACTGATACCCAAAAGATACAGCCCTACTTCTTCCATTACTCTGGGAGTTTCAGATCAGAGCAATATTGGTTTGGGAAGACTTAACTTTAATACCGGTCTTAATTATCTGGCAACGGTAAATGATAAAGTAACACACAGACTTACGCTGTTTAATACACAGCTGAGTTTAACGAAAAATAAAGACGCTTATTATGATTATTTTGTAAATGACAATGCCATCCGCGAAGAGTTCTTTGCCGATTATTTTGCTTACAAACCTTCTGTAGCAAACGATTTTAAAGCAGGGCTGCTTACCATTGATCAGGTTTCCCAGAAAATCATAGCAGATACAGATTACCTTAATGGACTGGATCAGCAGGGAATTGACCGATATACTGCTTTTATAGGAACTTTGGTGAACAAGGACAGACAAACTCAGGATGTTTTGATTTCTTCTTTCATCTACAACTTTATTTACAACGAGATCGGGAAAAAAGATTATCCCAACGCTTTTTATTTTAACGGAAAAATAGAACTGGCAGGGAACATCTTCAGTATCTTCAATCAGAAAAGAAATGACGGAGGTGTTGTTACAAGTCCGGAAAGAACCATTTTCAATATTCCGTATGCTCAGTTTGTTAAATTTGATTTTGATTTCAGAAAGTATTTTAAATTCGGAAACAATACTTTAGCACTTCGTCAGTTTGTCGGAATCGGAATTCCTTATGGAAACTCTTCAAATATGCCTGTTATCCGTTCTTATTTCAACGGTGGACCGAATGACATCAGAGCTTGGGTTCCTTTCGGAGGATTAGGACCTGCAGACTCTCAGGTCGATGAAAGAGTGCGTACTTATATGACTGATAATTTAAAACTGACCACAAATATAGAATTCAGGATGCCTTTTAATGATATGTATGAAGGTGCTCTTTTTACGGATATCGGTAACATCTGGAGTATTAAAAACTATAACGACGGATACGGAGATGAGTTTAAATTCAATAAATTCATCAGGCAGGTAGGTGTAGGAAGCGGTTTTGGTCTAAGAGTAAATATTGCTTACATAAAACTCAGACTGGATCTCGCTTATAAAATATATGAACCGAACAAGCCTGAAGGCGACCGATGGAGACTAAAACATCTGCAACCGTTTAAACCAACTTTAAATATCGCTTTCGGATATCCATTCTAAAACGTATAACAGGTAGTATCTCTAATAAATGATATTGCTTGTTTTTTTTATTTAATCCGGCGAAATTCCTAAAGCAAAATATACCACTGCAACTGTTCTCGCAAGAATTTCTCTGAACTGATTTCTGTAATAACTTTCAGGTTTGGTAACGTCCTGTGCATCAAAACCCAGTGCGTTCATATTGTTATTTCTGGCAAATAACAGAGCCCGGAGATTATGAAATCCCTGAGAAACAATAATTACATTGTCTTTTTTGTAAACATCTTTACAGCGGAGAATACTTTGATAGGTGTTGAAACCTTTCGGATCTTCCATAATAATTTCCTCCGGAACACCTTCCTGATAAATAAGATATTTTTTCATTGCAGCAGGTTCGTCATATCCTTTACTCTTCTCACCACTTACAAGAATTCTGCGGATTTTACCGTGATGATAAAGCAGTGCAGCCGCATCCATTCTCTTTGTAAAATAAGGATTGGATAAACCTGATCTCATTTTAGGAGAAGTTCCCAGTACTAAAGCAACTTCCCTTGGAGGAATTTTTGAAATTTTAGTATAGGTTCTTCCGTCCGTAAGAGCAAAAACCCATGCATTGGCAAGACATATCAACAGAATTCCAATTTCTATTGATATGAATATCAGGTTAAATATGTTTTTTATTATTCTCAAGTAAGATCAAAGTTAAGCTTTATTTTCTTGCTTTTTGCAATCGACATACAAGCTAAGATATGTCCTCTCTCCTCTTCATTTTCCGTTAAATATTCATTTTCAAGCAATTCCACTTCTCCTTCTTCTAAAATACACTCACAACTTCCGCAAATTCCCGATTTACAGGAATACGGAACCTGAAATTTCTGTATAAGAAGCTGCTGCAGAATTCTTTCTTCATTAGTGGGAAGTATGGCAGAATATTCCTTTCCGAGCATT
Organism: Chryseobacterium sp. VD8; assembly: GCF_037149975.1. Classification (NCBI taxonomy): domain Bacteria; kingdom Pseudomonadati; phylum Bacteroidota; class Flavobacteriia; order Flavobacteriales; family Weeksellaceae; genus Chryseobacterium; species Chryseobacterium sp. VD8. The sequence goes on from NZ_JBBCQL010000184.1 coordinate 7,646, forward strand.
TTAAATTCCAGTTCCACATTTTCTATTAACGGAAATTCTTTTTCTACAGGATAAATATCGTCATTAAATTCTTCAAAAAGTTCAAAATGAATATTTTTTTTCGGAATTCCGTGATGATAGCATGCGTTGGCAAGTGTTTTAATCATCTCTCCCTTTCCGCAGATCAGCACTTCATCTACAGCATCCCAAATGGTAGATTCTTCATCCGTATCATCCAGATGAAGGATCTGATTGATGATGAGGCTTAATTTTTTATCATCCAGCCTTCCATGAAAAAAACTGTTGGCGGTTTTCTCTCTGGAGAAAAAATAAAAAATCTGCAGCCGGTCTCCGTACATTTTAGCGAGGCGATCCAGTTCATCTCTGTAAATGAGATCTTCAGAGCTTTTATTTCCAAAAAATAAAAACAGCCTGGTTCTGGGTTCGTTATGCAGAATATTTTTAAAATGACTTAAAATTGGGGTAATTCCTATTCCTGCCGCAAATCCTACAATGGTTCTGAATTCGCTGGGTTTTGAAATAAGTGTAAATCTTCCACCCGGTTCACTTATCAATAATTCATCGCCTTCATGATAATTTTGAAACAATTGTGAAGCAGCTCCTTCCTGAGAATTCATCTTTATGCCCAAAGCAATTTTATGTTCGTACGGAGCGGAAGTCATCGAATAGTCATTAATAATTTCTTTACCGTGAGCCTGAAATCTGACACTGACAAACTGACCGGCATCAAACCTGAAATTTTCTTTCAGATTCTCCGGAATCCCGAATTCCAGAGAAAAAGTATTTTTGGTCAGTTCTTCCTTTTTCGCTATTTTTAACCGATGAAACTGTGTAAGTTTCCCTTTATAGATTTGTTGTTCCATAACTTCAACTCAAAAATAGATAAAAAATAATTTATGAAGAAGATAATTTTATCCACGCTTGTAGTTTTTTCACTGGCGAGCTGTAAAAAGGAAAACCAGAAAAATGAAGAAAATGTAGCGACAACAGATTCTACAGCAGTTTTACAGAAAGAAGAAACTCCAACAGCTCAATTCAGAGAAATTTCTCAACAAAATCTGGTTGAGAATTTATCTAAAAAGAATGACACTTTATATGTTACCAATTTCTTTGCTACCTGGTGCGGACCCTGCATGATGGAAATTCCTCATTTTAAGAAAAAAATAGAGGAATTAAAAGGTAAACCTGTAAAATTTACTTTTGTAGATATTCTTGATAAACCGGCATGGAAAGATAAAGTACCTGCTTTTGCCAAAGAAAACAATCTGGAAAATTATATTGTTTTAGTAGACGAATCTAAATTTGATGATACCTTTTTCGGTAATTTCAAAACGTGGAAAGGAAACGGAATTCCATTTACTCATTTCAGAAAAGGCGATAAAACAGAAGAAGTTGAAGGATCAATGTCTGAGGAAATGCTCAGCGAAAAAATCAATTCTTTATTAAAATAAACTTCAGACTTTATGTCAGACAAGTTTAAAATCCTGTGTTTGGTGCTATTGATTGCCATTATTTTGACAGCGGTTATTAATCTGAATACAGGATTTTTAAGTTTACATTTTCAGGACTTTTGGGGAGAATCTACCAACAGCCAGATTGCAGAAATTCGTGTCAATCGGATTTTGG
>NZ_JBBCQL010000185.1:0-9247 GCF_037149975.1 Chryseobacterium sp. VD8
TCAATTATCTTTCATTGCTCATTGCTCATTGCTCATTACTCATTACTCATTACTCATTACTCATTACTTAGCTCCGATAGAAACGGCATCCTTTTGGGTTACGGGCTCCGCTTAGCTCCGCCCGTAATCCAAAAGATACAGTGGATAGCGGGAATAAGCTCATGAAAATAAAATTATTTTATTGAAATTATAAGTCGCTTATTGTAAAGACAATCTGGCTATTGTAGCTTGCAGCAGGAAGGGTAACGGATACTCCGGAAAGCTGTAATTGTACTGGAATATTGGAATAGGATGCTAACGCCAGTACAGCTGTAATTCTGAATAGTTCTATATCCGCCGTTGGTGGAATGATGGTATAGGTTGTACCACCGGAAATTGAGCATGCAACGCAGGTTGTAGTTCCGTCTCCGGTTCGTTTTGCGCTTAAAATAAGATTAGAATTCCATACAGGATTGGCAGTATAATGCATGCTTACTTTACCATTGGTTAATAATAATGGAACGCTTGCAGCCAGAATAATTTGGCTTGTAGAACTTTCGTAAGTTCCGGCGTAATTATCTCCTGCTTCAGTTATAGATGGAATTGTAACTGTCCAATTTGTTCCGCCTACAGTTAATGTACGTTGTGATTGTAACTGAGAAAATGCAATCAGAATCACAATGAAAATATTTTTAGTAATAAATTTCTGTAAATACATCATTTTTTCTTTATTCTGTTATCGTATAAGTAATGATGACCGGTGTATTTGATCTGGCATTTAAGTTAGAATAGTTGTTAATTCCAAGTGTTATGGTCAGTTGATGCCCGTTATTTGCTCCGTTTCCTGTAAATGCACCGCCGATTCCGCTTATTATGGTTTGAGCTGATGTTGTAAGTGTAATCTGAGGAGAAGGTGCTCCCAGCGTTCCTCCGCCTGATCCTGTTGCAGCGGCTGCCATAATTTTAATGTCGATACCGGGAATGGTTTGGTTAACAGATGCCGTAATTCTGCGTGCTAATCCAGAAGGAGCAATTGCAGATGTATAATTGATCCATTTTGAAGAATTACTGAAAGGTGCTGTTACAGCATTTCCGGCCTCGGAAGGTGCAGTGTAGTTTAAACTTATTGCTCCGGAAGGTTCAATATCCATAAGTGTTACTACAGGAAGACTAATGGCAACACTTCGGCTTCCTGATGTTTGAGAAAATATCTTGCAGGATAATGTAAGAAAAATTAAAAATATAGATCCTGAATGCTTCATTTCTTTTTTCTGAATTCGTTATAAGTTACTTTAATAGGCTCCTGCTGAAATTTTATTTCCGATTGCTGTTTTATAACACTGATGATTAATGTTTTTATTTCTGAAGGTTTCAGGATAAAATCAAAATGATCTACCGGAATTTTATACTTTTTGTCCAGTCCGTTTCTGTAAACTTTTACTTTCCATTCTCCCGGTCGCAAATAGGTGAAATCAAAATTTTCTCCGACATCAATTATTTTGCGGTAAATCTGATTTCCGTTTGATATTTCAAGCATAATGCTTTCTCTTTTCTTATTGTCTTTCTTATTAGACAGCTGAACAAAGTCTGGTTTCGGACTTTCAGAATATTCGATTTTTCCCTGAATCTGTGAAGAACTAGTCAAGCCAAAATTAAAGATATTTTCACTGTTGGATATTGTTACTGAGGCGGGAAGATCAATATCCGGAATGTCATTGATATCGCCTGTGGAACGGTCGATCTCCAAAACATAATTTCCGGGAATTACATTTTTAAATACAAAATTTCCGCTTTTATCAGTTACCGATAAATAATGCCCGAGTAAAATTCTAATTCCGTCTACTTTTTTTACTCCCAAATTGTTAATTGTTCCGTAAAGCGCAGCGTAATCTGCTGTTTTTTGAGTAGGAATATCCAGTCTTGCGGTATAACGAAGAGAGAAGATAAAATCTTTATTGCCCAGTTCTCCACGCTGTAAAGTATATCTTCCGGAAAGATCAAATTCATGTCCCGGAAAGATCTGCTGATGAAATATTAATTCAAAAAGATTTCTGTCTGCAAAATATTCTTCGGGCATATAATTGTTCTGATAAGATAAACTGAAGTTTGTTTTTTGTGAGAAACGGCTCAGAATTCTAACTCCGTAATACATCTGCTTTTGATTTTGAATCTGATATCTTGAAGTAACGGCATAACTTCCATAAATATTAAAGGAGGTTCTGAATTTTTCAAATCCTACATTGGCGGTGTAAAAACTTGAATTGCCGGAAAAGTTCAGAAGATAGTTGTTGGTTTTGCCAAACTGACTTTCAAAATTAAGTTGAAAAATTCCCAGCTGCTGTTCCATGCTGATTCTGAAGAACTGTTCCTTATAATCAAATTCCTTTGGAATCAGACGGTCTTCGTATCTCTGAAATCCATTGAAGATCGTTATAGAACCTTTTTTGGTGTATCTGTACTGAATTCCATACTGTAGATATTTTCGGTATGGCGCGGCGAGAAGCAGGGTATCTCGCTGAAAGTTTTTTGCATCCTGAACATAATTGGCAAATATATTCACTTTATTAAAAATCTGAAATTGAATATTTCCGTTAAATGTATTTGTATTGTTAAAGTACCCTGCATATTCTGGAGAGGAATGCATATACATAAGATTTCCGCTGATTTTATTAAAATTGGCGACTGTTTGCAGCATAAATGCACTTCCTTCAGTTTTTCCGGTTTTGCTGTAAGACGTTTCACCGGAGATTTCAATGCTTTTATTTAATTTGAATTTTCCCGCTAAATAAGGCAACTGCGCATCCGAATGAAATCTGAAGCCGGAGAAGCTTAATAAAGAATTATCTTTACGGGGAATTTTGTATAAATAGCCGGCTGTAATTTCCGACTCTTTAGTAATTTTAATTTTTGAATATACATTAAATTCATCCTGAATATCACGGAAAAATCTGGGATGATTGTAAAAGCCTCCGAAACTTAATTTTTCTGTATCATAACGAACTTCTGCGCCACGACCGTACCTTGCATATTCCGTTAAAAATGAAGAGAAATAATTTTTATCTCCGAGATGAATAAAGAAATTTTCTCTTTTGTAATTCACAAAATATTCCTCATACTTCGTGAAAGAATTAAATGCCACAGGATTTTTTGTCACCGCATGAAATTCAATAAGATTTCTGTTTTCTTTATCCAGACTGCCTTTTCCGTAAATTTCTCCCTGAAATCCGTTTTGAAATTCGCCTCGGTTCTGCATTCCGGTAAATGCCAGAGAAAAGGCTGCAGGAAGTCTGTGGAATATATCTTCTTCTGATGGTTTTACGGAAATAATCTTTACGCTTGTATAAGCAGACTGATTTTCTTTCGGGTTATCTGCAGAATAAACAGAGAGCATAATGTTCTGCATTTCGTTTTTACCTAATTCCGGGTTTGTTTTTTTTAAAACTGTAATTATTTTTTGTTCACCGGCTGATAAAATCAGTGCTGCATTTTGATCAATTATTGCATTTTTGCTCTCGAGAATCAGGTTTTCTGTAAAGTTTCCATTGTTTTTTAAAAGAAAAGTAGAAGTAATACTTTCTCCCGCCTTCACAAATTCCGGAGCATTTAATGAAGTGAGTGAAAGTTTTCGGCTTTCTGAAATTATAAATTCAAAATGCTTTGAAAATTTTTCGCCGGTGCTTTTTTCGGAGCCGTACAAAGTGATTGCGTATTTTCCGTGAGGAGTTTCAGATGCTATTTTTACAGGAACAAGATAGATGGTTTTCTCTGCTGGTGAAATTTCAATTTCTCCTTTCGTAAGGATAGGAATAATATTCGGATCGGAAGTTTCGACGGTAAGATCATATGATGTACGAACAGAAAATTTATTTTCTACAGTAAAAGGAATAGAAGTAATGGTTCCCGGCAGCAGACTGTCCTTTTTTTCAATAAAATTTTTTGTCTGAGAAAAAAGGAATGCCGGAAATAGCGTAAAAATATATAATGCACGTATTTTAATCATTTTTTACGTCGAGTTCTACATTGAGAGCAAAAGAATTTTCATCTTCATCTGTAGCGATAAGAACGGCTTTATACTGAGCCGGAGGAGTTTTTTCCAGATCAATGTAAAAAGATTTTGATGTTTGGGGCAGCAGACCCATTGCCTGACTGGAGAAAGTCCCTGCCTTTTGTCCGCTCTTTTTATCATACATTTCAATTACCACGATAGGTTTGCAGTAAAGATTTCCTTTATTGGCAATGGCAACTTTCAGAAGCTGTCTGCCATTTTCTTTTTCAATTTTTACCCCTTCGAATTTAAGATCAGGTCTTGCCTTTTCCGTATTCAGATCAGTAATTACCTGAATGGCATACCGGATGACAGAAGTTATATTTACTCCCTGTTTATTATCGTTTGGGGTTATTTCTTCTATAGGTTCCACAATAATAACGCTCCAATAACTTCCGGGTTCAGCAATTTTATCCGGAACCGTAATTTCATAATAAACCTCAGTCGTTTCCTTTGCTTTCAGAACAATCATATTGGTGTTCATCTTAATCCAGTCTGCATTGGTTTTTAGATTTGTATGAGGAGCAGAATATTGAATAGACCCATCCGACTGATAACTAAAATCCTGAAGAAATAATTTTACACTTTGCGGCAGGTTGCCTGTATTTTCAATAGCTATTTTGCCTTTGTAGATTTTTCCGTTTTCAACTTTATAGGTATGGGAAAGTCCGTTCAGTACTACAATACCCGCTTTCAGGAAAGTAAACTGAATCAGGAAAACAGAAAACAGAAGGATACTCTTTATCATAATCTATGTAAAGTTTTAAGTTTGAAAAACGACTATACAAAACAGAGAAGAAATTGGCACAACTTCTTCCTGTCTGTATATATGGAAATGTAATAGTTAGTTGTCCGAAATCGTATATGTAACGGTGGCAACAGTATTGGCGGCTGCCGTTAAATCTGCATAGGCAGCAACACCACCCGGAGTACTTCCGGGAGCTAAAGCGTAAGTAAGATTATGCCCGTTATTGGCTCCGTTACCGGTATATGCACTTCCGATTCCTGAAATGATGGTTTGGTCTGCAGTACTTAATGTAAGCTGTGCAGAAGGAGTACCTAAAGTTCCTGCTCCGGATCCTGTTGCAGCTGCTGCGGTTACATTAATATCGACGCCGGGAATTACAGCATTTAATTTCACAGAAACATTACGGGTAGGATCTGCTACAGATTTTATGGAAGAATAATTAAGCCATAGCGTGGTATTGGCTGCGTTTGCTACAATTGGGTTTCCGGCTTCAGATGGAGCTGTAAATCCTAAAGTAATGTTTTTACTGGCAGCAGGTTCAATGTCTACCAATGCTACTTCCGGAACGGAAATCGTTAAAGTGTGATTGTCTGTGTTGGTGTCCTGTGCGCTTAAATTACCTGATACAGCAATGGCAGCTAAAGACAAAGCTAAAGTGAATTTAAATCTTTTCATGGTGAAATTTTTAGTACAATGAAGTTAATAAGTTTTAAATTAATATACAATATTTTTAACAATAAATTTTTATCATTATCATTTATTTATCAATAACTTATAATTTTAATTGTTTATTCAGATTAATGATAAGGGTAGTGAAATTTTATAATTTTTGCCCTGTACAAAAGGAATGTCTTATAAAAATTTATATAAAACTTTAGCTGTTTTTATTGCAGAAAGATGGGAAAGAAATGGTGAAAAAAGTTGAAATTAAAATCTGCTCAGGATTCCCCAATGGATTTTAATATCATTGAATTTAAAAGGATTTCCAAACTCGTTACCATTGGAAAGCTGGAAGCTCATTAACCCGATCGGAATAAAGAAATTAAAACCCAGCCCCACACTGTAGAGTTTAGGCTTTACATTCAGAGATTTATTATTGAGCTGTCCATACTGTCCGAAAACATCAAAAAAGGCCTGACTTCCGATGAGATAACGGTACTCTAAACTGCCGTAATAAAAGAAATCTGCGGCAAGAGAATTTTCATTAAAACCCCGCATGGAATTCCAGCCTCCGAAGCGGTACAATTCGTTGGCAGAAAAGTCAATTTTAGAATCCATCATGGCTCCTTCTGCCTTGAGGTTGAGGAAATGATTTCCGTTAATATGATAATTATGCTCTCCAAAGAAATAAAACTGATTCTGTGGAGATTGTATATTGTCTTTGGTATAAGTGGTCGTTAAATAATCGTATCCGGCGTTTATTTTGGTCTTGTAAAGGAAAAGATCAATATCGGTAGGCTCTATCATTTCAAACCAGATTCCGATTCCCTTTTTGCTGTAATCTTTACCCTGAACATACAACGTATCGATGATGCTGGAGCTTTCGAAAGTCCCTCTCAGTCCCAGTTTATTTCGGGAGTTCAGATGGTAGTAAAATGCGGGAAGAGCTTTTACGTTGGCAAATGTAGAATCCTGACGGAAAATATTCACCTTCATATTCAGACCCACGTTGGATTTGAAAAGATAGGGGATATCAGTCTGTAAATCAAAAGTCTGTCCTTTATCCGGATTTCTCTGCCAGTAAAGATTGATAAGTTCGAAGCTATTGAAAATATTTCTGAAATTTACATTCAGGGTTCCGTTCAGCGTAAATTTGTCTGTTTTATCGTTTCCGAAACCAATGACCCCGTCAAAACTGTTGGTCTTTTTCTTTTCCATGAAAAGATAGATACTCGTGGAATCTTTGGTAAATAAGGTTTGCGGAGGACGCTCCAGAGCAACAAACTGATGGCTTTGGAAAGACTTATTAATGGCAATCAGGTTCTTATCATCATAGGTTTTTCCCTTAAATTCCTTTTCAAGATTTTTAATGAATCTTTTGGGAACACTGGTGTAGCCTTTTACCACGAAATTATCGATGGTTCTTTTATTGTTTTTATTAATATCGATTTCAACAACAGGATAACCGTTTTTCTGACCTTTGTATTTCGATTTTATTCTGCTGAATGCAAAACCTTCATCAATATACTTTTTGTTGATGCTTTTTTTGGTTGAATCTAAATTTTTGGTAAAAAACTCTTTCTGAAGCTTTGTTTTATCTGAAATAGAATCTGAAATATTAACGTAAGTCTGATTGAAATTTTTCCCTTTATCGTAAAATATTTCAGTGCTGTCACCTTTTTTTCTGACTTCTTTAAGCTGAGTAAAAAAGTAATTGGTCTGAGCCAGGGAATCCAGAAACTTCACTGCTGAAGCGGAATCTTTTACCTTTTTCTTCACTTTCGTTTCAGAATCGATCAGGAAATAATGCTTCTTCTGCGCCTGTACAAAAACGCAAAACAGTACAAAAAATATTTTTAGAATTAATTTCAATGTTACATTTTTAAACCATTAAGATTTTATTTAAGAAGTTAAGAATAGTAAGCTAAACTTAAGTTTTATACATTTAGGATAACAGAATAAGTTTTCTTAGGAATGATCTTAACTTTTAATGATTGTCCGTAATTTGTCATCATTGAAAAACCTTTGAGTTCTTTGCCGAGTGAATAGTTTATGCTGAGCTTGTCGAAGCACCTTTGCGAACTTAAAACAGTTGGTATATAAAAAGAATCTTAGCGATCTTTGCGTTAAAATTAAGCATTATGATCAATGACGGATAATCAAACAACTTTTTAAATATTCATTAGATTAATTTTTTTTAAAATAACTGAAACTAAGCCAGTTTATTGTATTTCTTCATAAGATTTTCATAAGTTCCCTGCGGAAGAATCCATTTTAACGGAACCCCGATTTTCTGTCCGAATTTACCAAAATAATAATGCGCTTTCCATTTATTTTTGCTTAAAAGCTGATCTACATATTCTGCAACTTCCAGAGGTTCTGTTCCGTCGCCCACGTGAGAATTCATTAAAGCATACACTTTATCGAAAACATTTTTGTAAGGTTCTGAAACCTTTGTTCTCACTCTGTTTTCTGCGATATTGGTTTTAATATCTCCTAAATGAAGCGAGCAAACGTTCACATTCCAAGGATAAACTTCGTATCTCATCGCTTCCGTTACTTTATCCAAAGCAGATTTTGAAGCCGAATAAAATCCGCGGAAAGGAAGTCCCATTTCACTTCCGATGCTGGAAACATTGATGATCTGCCCGAATTTGTTTTCGCGCATTTTCGGCATCACAGCGCTCATCATTTGTACAGCTCCCACCAGATTCAGATTAAACAGTTTCAGGATATCTTCTTTGGAAGAATCTTCCACAGCTCCTACCATTCCCATTCCGGCATTGTTGATGAGAACGTCAATTCTATTTTCTGTTTTCAAAACTTCTGCAATCGCATTTTGTACGGCTTCATTATCCGTAACATCTGTTGGAATAGATCTGAAATACTGACTTTCGGTGTGTTTTCTGCTTAAGCCATAAACTTTATGACCTTTCTTCCCGAAATATTCTGCTAACACGAAACCAATTCCTGAGGAAGTTCCGGTGATGATGATGGTTTTTGACATTAGTATTGTAAATGTTTATCTGAATTAGGAATTTTAATTAAATTTTCTCCAGGCTTAAAATTATTCATTTTTACAAGTTTTTTAGTCTTATAATAAAATTCTTTATGAAAATCTTCAGCAGGCGCTTTTTTGTCTTCCGGAAAACATGGATAATATTTTTGATCTACAATTGCCTTTCCGGTCGAAAAATTAATTTCATCATACATATTAAATTCGCAGTTGTCATCAAAGTTCTGAAGTGAGCCGATCAGGTAAAAATCATCATCCTGAAATCTGTAGGTATGTTTATAAGTCATCCTGTGTCTTGAATTTGTACTGAATGATTGTGTAATATTCAATGCTCCTTTTTTTATGGATATTTCAGGCAAAGGATCAGATTCCGGTGAAAATCCTATCTCTTGCGGAAAAATTATCGTTGAATACTTTTTCCAGATTTTTAATTTTTCGTTGATTTTTTTTAGAATAAAAAGTTCTCTCTGAGGGCTTTCGCGATCATAAAAAGATTTTACTTTTTTAGTGGAATTGAAAACAATGATTATTTCTTCTTTACCATCTTTGTCTAAATCTCCTTTTGTTTCCACTAATTTTTTATACCCTTTTGGAGTCACGAAATTTTTCAATTCTTGAGCTTGAAGAACTGAAAAAAGAAAAATTATATGTAATAAAAATATTTTTTTCACTGTAATCTCAAAAAGATAGTCCAATATCTTCTTTCTTAATCATTTTTGTATCTTGAAGGTCACAAATACAGCCTTTGACTGTTTTATAATTTCCTGAAATTCTAGTCTCCTTACCTTTACTATCTGTA
>NZ_JBBCQL010000186.1:0-9226 GCF_037149975.1 Chryseobacterium sp. VD8
GTCATCTGGGGTTCGAATCCCTGTGAGTCTACAAAAACCATCCTTTTTCAAGGGTGGTTTTTTGTTTCTGTTTTTAAGAATTCCGGTCTACTTATTTTAATAAATTTTTATTTTCTTCAAGCTTAATTCATTTTAAAAAATAAAAGACCGCCTCAAAAGAAGCAGCCTTTTCGATTTTATATCTAACAATACTATAAATATTCTTTAGGAACTTCAATTCCGTTTTTCTTCATATACTCTACCAGATCATTATATTTATCTTCATAGCCATTACCGCACTTATCTGAAATACTGCATATGTCAGAAGGCTTAATTTCTAAAATATCCGAAATTCTGGTAAGAATATCGAGATTGATCTTTACTTTGGAATTTTCAATATCGGAATATGCTTTCTGAGAAATCCCCATCTCAAAAGCCATATATTCCTGAGTAAAATCCTTACTCCGTCTTATTTTTCTGATATTTTGTCCACATATTTTCATGTCTTCCGGTTTTAGTAGTTTTCGGTATATTTTAGAAGTATATCTATTAGACTTACACAAAGTTAGTAAATACCTTTGTCAAAACATTATTACACTACATGATATTTAATATTACCTTAAAATTTGTTTGTGAAATTAAGCTTCAATAGAAAAATATCAACTTCAGTACAACACAATAGGAATTATGGAGACGCAAAAATTTAATTATGACAATAATATTGTCAGAGCATTCCTCTATGCTACAATCGCATTCGGTTTGGTGGGTTTTTTACTCGGGCTTACTGCTGCGCTGATGCTTTTTTATCCTGAACTTCCGGAATTTTTATTCGGAACCGATGATACAACGATTAAAAGTTTAGCATCCGGTAATATTCAGGGGCTTATTAATACTCAGGGAGCTTTAGGTTTCGGGAGAATCAGAATGCTTCATACGAGTGCTGTGATTTTCGCATTTGTCTGTAATTCCTTTTTCTGCGGTGCGTATTACAGTATGCAGAGACTTCTTAAAACAAGAATGTACAGTGATACATTGTCATGGATTCACTTCTGGACATGGCAGATCATGATTGTTTCTGTGGTAATTACGTTCTTAATGGGAATTAACACCTCAAAAGAATATGCAGAACACGAATGGCCGATTGATATTTTAATTACCATTTCATGGGTTATTTTCGGGATCAATATGTTCGGAACCATTGCCAAAAGAAGAGTGAGACATCTTTATGTAGCCATCTGGTTTTACATGGGAACGTGGCTTGCCGTAGCAATGCTTCATATCTTCAATAATCTTGAAGTTCCGTTATCTTTTACCACATGGAAATCTTATTCTATCTATGCAGGAGCTAAAGATGCATTGGTTCAGTGGTGGTACGGTCATAACGCGGTAGCGTTCGTACTGACAACTCCGGTTCTTGGTTTAATGTATTATTTCTTACCAAAAGCGGCAGACAGACCTGTATTTTCATACAAATTATCAATCATTCACTTCTGGTCTCTGATCTTCGTTTACCTTTGGGCAGGACCACACCATTTACAATACACGGCGCTTCCGGCTTGGGCACAGGCAGTGGGAACAGGTTTCTCCATCATGCTGATCGCTCCGTCTTGGGGAGGCATGCTGAACGGATTGCTGACTCTGAGAGGAGCGTGGGATAAAGTAAGAGAAAATCCTATCTTAAAATTCTTTGTTGTTGCGGTAACATGCTACGGTATGGCAACCTTTGAAGGTCCGCTTTTAGCAACAAAATCTTTAAATAAAATTGGCCACTATACAGACTGGGTAATCGGTCACGTACACATCGGAGCATTAGGATGGAATGGTTTCATGGCTTTCGGTATCGTTTATTATCTGATTCCTGTAATGTGGAGAACACAGCTTTGGTCCAGAAAATTAGCCAACTGGCATTTCTGGCTGGGAACTTTAGGAATTATCTTCTACGCGGTTCCGATGTATATTTCAGGATTTACTCAGGGATTAATGTGGAAACAGTTCAATCCGGACGGAACTTTAGTTTGGAAAAACTGGCTGGATACCGTAACTGCAATTATTCCTTACTATAAAATGAGATTCTTAGGAGGTCTGTTCTATATTTCAGGAGCTGTTTTAATGGTGGTGAATGTTATTAAAACCATTAAAGCAGGATCTTTCCAGAAAAACGTTCCGGCAGAAGCTCCGGCACTGGCAAATATCGGATCTGCAAGAAAAGAAGGCGAAGGAATCCACTTATGGATCGAAAGAACTCCGAGAGTTATGGCAATATTGGCTTTCATTACAGTAGCCATCGGAGGTTTGGTAGAAATTATCCCGACATTAACCTTAAAACAGAGTGTTCCTACCATTACCGCAGTAAAACCTTACTCACCATTGGAACTTGAAGGAAGAGATCTATACATCCGTGAAGGCTGTAACGCATGCCACTCTCAGATGATCCGTCCTTTCCGTGATGAAATTGTAAGATTTGAAGGCAAAAACGGACAGTATTCCAAAGCAGGAGAATTTGTTTACGACAGACCATTCCTTTGGGGATCGAAAAGAACAGGACCTGATCTGCAGAGAGAAGGCGGAAGAAACCCGGATTCATGGCATTTCAAACATATGTATAATCCAAGAATTACCTCAGCGGGTTCTATCATGCCGCGTTTCCCATGGCTGATCAGCAATACACTGGACAGAACAAAGACGGTAGACAAGATGAAATTAATGAAAAATTACTTTGACGTTCCTTATTCAAAAGCTGAGATAGATTCCGCAAATCAGTGGGCAGACAATCAGGCAGGTGCTATCGTAAAAAGAATTTATTCTGAAGCGAAAGACGTGAAAGATCAGGTGGAAAAAGACCGTGCGGCAAAAGGAGCTTCATTCGTTCCACTGGAAAAAAGAGAAATCGTAGCCATGATTGCTTATCTGCAAAGATTGGGAACCGATATTAAAACTACTCAGATTAAAACTGCAAGTGCAGAATAATTTAAATTAAATTGACATGAAAACAAGAACCCCGATTTCAATCTACATTCTCGTAACAGTAGGTTTAACGATTATGGCGTTCGAAATGTTCGCGCACGATTCAGGATATTTTTCTTCACCTTTTTTCTGGGGATTAATGCTTATTGCCATTATTCTTCTCCTGATTATGAACTCCATCGGAGATTTAATTGAGGGTGAAAATTTCAAGAAATTATCTGACGAAGAAAAAGCAGCCTATATTAAAGATAAAAATACGCCTTACTTTCAGAAACTCTGGAATTCGGCATTCAAAAAACAGTCTGCAACAGAGGAAAAAGATATTCTTATCGATCATGGATTCGATGGAATTACCGAACTGGACAATTCTCTTCCAAAATGGTGGATCGGTTTATTTTACTTCGGATGTATTTTCTGCGCCATATATCTTACCGCTTTTGCCTTCACAGATTATGCACATCCGGATGCAGAACTGAATGCAGAAACCAAAACAATGCTGGCTTCCATTGCAGAATTTGAAAAAACAGCTCCGCAGGTAACACTGGAAAATGCAAAATACAGTGCAGATAACATCGCGGAAGGTCAGGAATTATTTAAAACAAACTGCGTAACCTGCCACGGAGAAAACGGAAAAGGCGGAATTGGACCTAACCTTACAGACACACACTGGATTAATGTAAAACAGAAAAGCCTGTTTAAAAACGTAATCTGGATGCTGGAAAACGGTTCTCCAAACAATCCTACGATGAGACCTTTAATTAAAGAAGGAACCATTACCGGAAGAGACGCAGAAAAAATTGCAGCCTATATTTACCATATCAATCAGGAAACCCCTCCTATTACTCCGGCTCAGGGCGGTGCTGCACCACAGGGTGAGCTGGTGAAATGGGAAAACGGAAACGAATAAAATAATTATCTCAACACTTAAACCATGCCAAGCCCCCTATCCATAAACCTAACATAATATTTTGAATATTCATTTTTGCTAAACCTTTTCAACAGAAAAATGATTAAAAAGGGGGCTTTTTAGAAAACCAAACCCGAGCCTTGACTGCCATTTTCAACTATTCACTTGACAATTAACTAAACTAAATTCCATAATTGGCAGTCAAGGCAGGGTTTTTGTATTCACAAAAGTGTACCACAACATAGTAACAGTACGATAAGTATTGTTATATTTGTTTAAACCCGATCACTTTTGAAACTGAAAATCAATAAAAGAAAACTCTTTAAGCGTTTTGCAATTACCATTATATCCATACTGGTATTTTTTTCGTTACTAATACTCAGCCTGAGACTTCCTGTTGTTCAGAATTTTATAAAAGACAAACTGGTGGTTTATCTGGAGAAAAAAATCAAAACAAAAGTTAGCCTCGAAAGAGTCTACGTCGGTTTCCCGAACAGTCTTGTGATGGAAAACCTGTACCTTAAAGGTCAGGATATCGACACTCTTTTGGCGGTAAAAAAACTGGATGTAGGTTTAAATATGCTTAAACTCATCAACTCCACCGCAGATATTACCTCTGTAGATCTGGAAGGAGCAAGAGCCAACGTGGTGAGAAAACCCGACGGAAAATTTAACTTTGATTATATTCTGGATGCTTTTGCAACAAGCGATAAGGAAGAAAGTGCCTCCAAACCGTTCATTATTTCTTTAGATAAAATCAATCTGAAAGACATCGGTGTTACCTTCAACGATCAGCAATCCAGAAATGATATTCAGCTTTATTTTAAATCTTTTGATACGAGCGTAAAAACCTTTGATCTTCAGAAGAATTCTTATGCCGTCAACGACATCAATTTAGACGGCTTAAAACTGAAACTGAAGCAGGATCTTGTAGAAGAAGTTTCAAAAAAAGTAGAGAAAAAAGTAGATTCCCTGAATAACAAAAAGCCGATGCAGATTGGCTTACGAGGAATTAAACTCACCAATTTCAACATCGATTACGGAGATGACAATACCAAAACTTTCGCTAAAGTTTTATTTAAAGAACTAAGCACGAAAGTGAACAAACTCGATCTGGAAAACAATGCCTACAATGTGGATAATATTTTCCTTTCCGGAGCCGATATTAACGCCAACTTATATCTTCCTGCAAAAAATGCCAATCCGAAAACGGAGCCGGAAGTTTCAAAACCTTCGGAAAAAGAAAAAGCACTCAGTCTTCTTTTAGGAAAATTTGTTTTAAATGACGTAAAAGTTGCCTACAACAATACAGCGATTGCTCCTACCAAACAGGGAATGGATTTCAATCATCTGAATTTTTCCAAACTCAATCTTGAAGTCAGAAGCTTTAAAATGCAGGACAACACTTTTGCAGGAAACGTAAATTCAGCAGAAATTCAGGAAGCAAGAGGACTGGATATTCAGAAATTCAATACAGATTTTGTGTATAATGATAAACAGGCTTATTTAAAAGATCTTTATTTGCAGACTCCGAAAACTATTCTTCGCGATGAGGTGGTTTTAAATTACAATTCAATCGAACAATTGAGTTCTAATTTAGGAGCCGTACAGATTTCAGCCAACATCAAAGATTCCAGAATCGGGTTTTCGGATATCCTGAATATTGTTCCGACCTTAAGAAATACCACACCTTTCAACAAATATCCCAACGCGGTTTTAAATATTAATGCCAATGTAAAAGGAAGTGTCAATGATTTGTTGATTAACAATCTGAAAATTTCCGGTATCGATCAGCTAAGAGTTGCCGCATCAGGAAGAGTGAAAAATGCAACAAATCCGGATCAATTGTATTACGATCTGAAAATAGCAGAATTATCTTCATCCGCAAAAACCATTTACAATTTAGTTCCCAAAAATACAATTCCGAAAAATATTTCGCTTCCTTCCAATTTCAGCATCAAAGGAATCGCAAAAGGAACTACGAAAGTGGTTACAACAGACCTTAACCTCTACTCTACGCTTGGAAATGCTTCCGTTAAGGCAAATGTGGATATGCGCAGAAAAAACAGGGAACTGTATGATGTAAAAGCCAATCTTCAGGGACTTCAGTTGGGGAAAATCATCCAGAATAAAGAAATCGGGGCTATTTCTGCACAGATTTATGCGAAAGGAGAAAGTTTCGATTTTAAAAATGCCAATGCAGATCTTAAAGGTCATGTTGCTTCGGCAGTTTACAAAGGCTATCGTTATCAGAACATGAATCTTACCGGAAAAATCCGCCGCGGAGTGTATAACGTTGTTTTAAATTCAAAAGATCCGAATGCGAACATGATGTTAACCGCTTCCGGAGTGTACAACGAAAAAAATCCGACGGTAAAAGTAAACGGAGAAGTCATCAAACTAGACCTTAACAAACTGGGATTCTATAAAGATCCGATGATTCTTGCCGGAAAAATAGACGGAGATTTTTCTAATCTTGATCCCGACAATCTGAACGGTTATCTGAATTTAAAAGACTTCGCTTTTTCTGATACCAAAGAAGTATACCCGATTCAGGAAATGAATTTAAAAGCGTCTTCAACTGCGGATTCCACTAATATTATTTTCAATTCCCAGATTGCAGATGTAGAATTAAAAGGAAAATATAAGCTGACGCAGATTTTCGGAGCTTTATCAAATACAATCAACCAATATTATCAGTTTCAAAAGTCCGGAAAAGCACAGAAAATTCAGGCAGGACAGTTTTTCACCTTCAATGCAAAAATTAAAAATGATGATCTGATCAAAAAATTTGTCCCGGATCTTAAAAGTTTTGAAACCATTAATTTAAACGGAAATTATGATGCAGATTCTCAGAAAATTGAGATCGACGGACAGATTCCGCAGGTTCTTTACGGTGAAAATTCTATTGAAGATGCCACCATAAAAGTAACGAACGAAAATAATGCTTTACAATATAATCTTTATGTTGCAGGGTTAAAAAGTTCCAACTTCGCGCTGAATAAAGTCGAAATTACAGGAGATGTTGCCAATAATATCATTAATTATAACATCACCACGAAAGATCAGAAAGAGGTTACCCAGTTTCTGATTGCCGGAAATGCAAAATCGCTGAACGACATCACGGAGATTTCTTTAAATCCGAATGGTTTAAAATTAAATTATTCTGACTGGACGGTTTCTGAAGGAAATAAGATACAGATCGGCAAAAACGGAATCTTGGCAGATAATTTCAGACTTTCCAATGGCGGAAGCGAGATTGCCTTACAATCCGAAAGCCAGACTCCGAACGCTCCGCTGAATGTTTCTCTGAAAGATTTTAAAATTGAAACCATTACTGAATTAATTAAAAAAGATACGGTTTTGGCAAGAGGAACCATCAACGGAACGGCTCAGCTTAAAAATATTACCAAAAACATGACCTTCACTTCGGATCTCAATGTATCTGATCTGATTGTCTACGGAAATCCTGTCGGAAACCTTGCCGTAAAAGTCAATAATAATGCTCCGAATCTTCTGAATGCGGATATTGCACTCTCCGGAAATAATAACGATGTGAAAATTCTGGGAGATTACAATATTTCTTCCAGCACATTTGATATGAATATGGCGATCAATCAGCTTCAGATGAAATCTGTACAGGGATTCTCGATGAATGCGATTACCAATACGGAAGGATATCTTTCCGGAAACCTGAAGATTACAGGAACAGCATCCAAACCGAATATCTTAGGTAAAGTAAAATTCAATGATGTAGGACTAGAAATTGCCAAAACAGGCAGTGATTTCAGAAAACTGAATGACGAAATCAGCTTTACCAACCGCGGAATTGAGTTTGATAATTTCAAAATTAACGATAAAGACGGAAATGCGCTTAGAGTGGACGGACAGGTTCTTACGCAGACATACAGAGATTTTGCCTTTAACCTCGATGTAGATGCACAGAATTTTAAACTGGTAAATTCTGAAAAATCCAACGATGCCATTATGTATGGCGTTCTCTCTATTGATGCAGGATTGCACATCCGCGGAAACTTAAATTTGCCGAAGGTGGACGGAAGACTGGCTGTTGCAGACAACACCGACTTTACTTTTGTGCTTCCGCAGTCTTCTCCTACGCTTCAGGAAAGAGATGGAATCGTAGAATTTATCGATCAGGATCAGGTTGTTTTAAACAAAACCGTGAAGGCAGATTCTTTAAACGCCCAGAGCAAAATTAAAGGAATGGACGTTAATGTGAATATTGAGATCAGCAAAAAAGCAAAAATGTCTTTACTGATTGACAAAGCCAACGGAGATTTTGTAAAACTTCAGGGGGAGGCAGAATTAACAGGCGGAATCGATCCGTCCGGAAAAACTACACTCGTCGGAGTTTATGAAGTGGAATCCGGAAGTTATGAAATGACGGTAAGCATCCTGAAACGTAAATTTGATATCCAGAAAGGAAGTACCATTACTTGGACCGGAGAACCGACAACCGCCAATCTGGATATTACCGCTGTTTATAAAACCGAAGCCGCACCGATTGATCTTGTGGAACAGCAGATCAGCGGAGAACAGGCTTCTACACTCAATCAGTTTAAACAGAGAATTCCTTTCAGCACACTACTGAAGATGAAAGGAGAACTGCTGAAACCGGTAATCACTTTTGATATAACCACCGATAAGAAAAATAATGCGGTTTCTTCTACAGTTACAGATATTGTAGATCAGAAGCTTTCCCAGTTGAGAACTCAGGAATCTGAAATGAACAAACAGGTTTTTGCCCTTCTTCTTCTCAACAGATTTGTGGGAGAAAATCCTTTCGAATCTGGAGCTGGACTTTCGGGAGAAATGCTGGCAAGACAGAGTGTAAGTAAAATTCTGTCCCAGCAGTTAAATAATCTTGCATCGGATCTCATTAAAGGAGTGGATCTGAATTTTGACCTTGAATCTTCTGAAGATTATTCTACCGGATCTAAAAATACAAGAACAGATTTGAATGTCGGAGTCAGCAAAAAACTGCTGAACGACCGTCTGAAAGTTTCTGTAGGAAGTAATTTTGCCCTGGAAGGAGAAGCGCGGCAAAATGAAAACATGACGAATATTGCTGGAGATGTAACGGTAGATTACAGCCTTTCCAGAGACGGAAGATACATGCTTCGCGCATACCGTAAGAATGAATATCAGGTTGCGCTTCAGGGGCAGATCGTGGAAACAGGTGTAGGATTTATCATTACACTGGATTATGACAAATTCCGGGAAATCTTCCAGAAATCTAAAAACAGGAAACAGAAGGAATCCAGAAAAAACCAACAAAACCAAGCGGTAGAATTTAAATAAATGAAAAAAAATTATCATACCTATTTTAAATTTTTAATCACCTGCGGAATGGCT
>NZ_JBBCQL010000187.1:0-9188 GCF_037149975.1 Chryseobacterium sp. VD8
TTGTTTATATTTGTTATTTAAACTAAAGCCATTGTGAATCAAAATCCTGAACAATTAGCCAGAGACCTTATTGATGAGAAATTAGAATCCAGCGGTTGGGTAATACAAAATAAAACCCAAATCAATCTGGCTTCTCACCTTGGCGTTGCGGTAAGGGAATATACTACCGATGTAGGGCCTGCCGATTATGTGCTGTTTGTAAAAGGAAACCCTGTAGGAATTATAGAGGCAAAAAGAATGGAAATGGGGCAAACCCTTTCTATAGTTGAAGAGCAGGGAGAAGATTATGCCAATGCAAAATTAAAATACCTTAATAATCAACCTTTGCCGTTTGTGTATGTAAGTACAGGCGAGATTACCAAGTTTACCAATTATAGAGATCCAAAACCCCGCTCCAGAGAGATTTTTTCTTTTCACAGACCCGAAACATTGTTGAAATGGTTTCAAAGTGAAAAATCCTTAAGAAGCGGATTACTGGATATTCCCGAACTTCCTATTCTTAATTTACGGGATTGCCAGATAGACGCCATTACCAATTTAGAAAAATCATTTAAAGATTTCAGACCTAAAGCATTGGTTCAAATGGCTACCGGCTCTGGTAAAACATTTACTGCCATTACTTTTATTTACAGGCTTCTAAAATATGCCAAAGCCAAACGCATCCTTTTTCTGGTAGACACTAAAAACCTGGGCGAACAGGCAGAGCAGGAATTTATGGCGTATCTGCCCAATGACAGCAACAGCAAATTTTCTGAACTCTACCCTGTTACCCGATTGAAAAACAGTTTTATTTCTGATGACAACCAAGTGTATATAAGCACCATTCAGAGAATGTATTCTATTTTAAAAGGGAGTGAATTAGACGAGAGTGCCGAAGAAAACAATCCGTATGAATCTTTTCAGCCTAAAGAAGCTTTGCCCGTAGTGTATAATGAAAAAGTTCCTGTAGAATTTTTTGATTTTATCGTTGTCGATGAATGCCACCGCAGTATTTACAATCTCTGGAAACAGGTTTTAGATTATTTTGACGCATTTCAGGTAGGGCTTACCGCTACTCCTGACAACCGGACTTTTGCTTATTTCAATGAAAATGTAGTGTCTGATTACGGGTATGAAAAAGCGGTGGTAGATGGTGTTTTAGTTCCTTATAATGTTTTTACCATTGAAACCAAAATTACCAAAGAAGGCGCACAAATACAGATGGGAGAACGTGTAGATAAAAGAGAACGCCTTACCCGGAAAAAGTTTTGGGAAACAGTAGATGAAGATGTAGCCTACAGCGGAAAGCAATTAGACAAAGACATTGTAAATCCGAGCACCATCAGAAAAATCATCAAAGCGGTAAAAGAAAACCTGCCTCAGATGTTTCCCGACAGATTGGATAAAGAGGGAAAATTCGAAGTCCCTAAAATGCTGATTTTTGCCAAAACCGACAGCCACGCCGAAGATATTATAGAAATTGTAAGAGAAGAATTTGGCGAGGAAAATAAGTTCTGCAAGAAAATTACCTATCAGTCTCAGGAAGATCCTAAAAGTATTCTAACCCAGTTCAGGAATGATTATTATCCCAGAATTGCGGTAACGGTAGACATGATTGCTACGGGAACAGATATCCGTCCACTGGAAGTTTTGCTGTTTATGCGTGACGTAAAAAGCAAAAGCTATTATGAGCAGATGAAAGGCAGGGGAACCAGAACCTGTTCACTGGAAGAATTGCGGCTGAAAGGAACACCTTCTGCACAATACAGCAAAGACCATTTTGTAATCATAGATGCAATAGGTGTGGAAAGTTCCCAGAAAACCGATAGCCGTCCACTAGAAAAAGCACCGGGCGTTTCCCTGAAAGATATTTTGCAGAGTATAGCGATGGGAAACCGCTCCGAAGAAATGCTCACTACTCTGGCGAACCGATTGATACGCCTTGACCGGCAAATCAATGAAAAAGAAAAAGCGGCCTTTAGCGAACACGCCAATGGTTTACAGATAAAACAGGTGGTTCAGAAACTGTTGGATGCTTATAATCCTGATGCCTTAGAGCAAATCAGAACCAATGTAGAGCGTGAAAAAACAGACGGATCTCCTGCGGAAAAAGAAAAAGCGGTAGAAGAACATCACCGGGCTTTAATAGAAAGAGCCGTGGAAGAACTGCACAATCCGGATTTGCGCAATTTTATAGTAGATATACGCAAGAAATACGACCAGATCATAGACACCGTAAACATAGACGAGATTACCAATATAGGATGGGCAACCGACCAAAAAGAACAGGCAGAAAGCACCGTAGAAGCTTTTGAGCGATGGGTAAAAGAACATAAAGACGAAGCTCTGGCATTGCAGATTTTCTATGATGCACCTTACCGGAGAAGGGAGCTTACCTACAAGCTCATCCGAGATTTGTACGAAAAACTCATTTTAGAGCAACCTGCCCTGCAACCCGCCAAATTATGGGATGCGTACAGCCAGATAGAAAACAGCCCGAAAACCAAAACCGAAAAACCCAAACAGGAATTGGTGCTTTTGGTGTCTGTGATCAGAAAAGCGCTGAAGATTGATGAACACCTTACAGGGTATGACCGAACGGTAGACAGAAATTTTAAACAATGGATTTTTGCACAAAATGCAGGAAAACATAATACCTTTACCGAAGAACAAATGCAGTGGCTGCGTATGATAAAAGATTTTATCGCCAACTCCTTCCATTTTGAACAGGAAGATTTTGAGTTAGACCCTTTTAATGCGCACGGTGGTTTAGGCAAGTTTTACCAATTGTTTGGAGACCAGTATTTGGAGATTATTGATGAATTGAATGAAGTTTTAGCGGCGTAGATTATGGCAAATAATGTTAATATTACCTCAAAGGGAATAAAAAAAGTTTTAAAAAATTACAATTTTTCTAATGCTTTTGCTGAATACATCTGGAACGGATTTGATGCAAAAGCAAATACAATTGAAATTAGATATGAAGCTAATGAGCTAGGCAAAGTTGATTTCATTGAGGTTTCTGATAACGGATATGGTATTAATTATTCACGACTGAACCAAAAATTTAAACCTTTTTATGAATCTGAAAAAGCAATTGAAATTTCATCTCCTAAACACACATCGTCCATGCACGGTAAGAATGGAGTTGGCAGATTAACTTTTTTTACTTTTGCTCATATTGCTAAATGGTTATCAACTTATAAAGAAAAAGACAGATTCATTACTTGTAGTATAAGCACAAGTGTAAATGAACTGAATGATTTTAATGCCGAATTGATTGAAAATAATTCAGATAAGACTGGAACAACAGTAACATTTTCTGATGTTCAAATTTCTAAAATGGACATTGAATCTACAATTATTCCTTTTTTAAAAAAAGAGTTTTGCTGGTTTTTAGAATTAAATAAAAAGAACAAAATTTTAATAAATGATGAATTATTAGATTATTCAGAGAACATATCTGATTACGATGATACTTTAGTAATTTACTATCCAAAATCCAGAACTAAATTTTCAATTAAATATATTCAGTGGAAAGAATCTCTAAATAAAGAATTTTCTAAATATTATTTTCTTAATTCAGAAGATGCTGAAGTCTATAAAGATTATACAACATTAAACAAAAAAGCAGACCAGTATTTTCATAG
Source organism: Chryseobacterium sp. VD8 (assembly GCF_037149975.1). Classification (NCBI taxonomy): domain Bacteria; kingdom Pseudomonadati; phylum Bacteroidota; class Flavobacteriia; order Flavobacteriales; family Weeksellaceae; genus Chryseobacterium; species Chryseobacterium sp. VD8. The sequence goes on from NZ_JBBCQL010000187.1 coordinate 3,630, forward strand.
TGTCTATATTAAAAGTGATTTTTTTGACAATTTTGACTTTAAAAGTTCTGAAGATGAAAATCAGATGAAATTATTTGGACAAGCAAAGAATTCCCAAGAATATAAATACTTAATAAATGAAATAAATGAGTTTTTAAGAAATAAAAGAAAACCTTTTCTTAAAATATTCGCTGATAGATTAATTGAAAATTATGAAGAAAGTGGGATTTTACCATCATACGAAAATGAATGGGAAGAAAAATACAGAAAACATGATTTGATTGAGACAATTAAAAGTCTTTATGAAGTTCAACCCAAGTTATTTACAAATTTAAATAAAGAACAGAAGAAAACTTTTGTACGGTTAATTGATCTATTGTTAGACTCTAATGAAAGAGGGAGTTTATTTAAAATTTTAGAAGAAGTAGTTGAATTAGAAACTAAAGAAAGAGAAGATTTAGCTAAACTTTTTCAAGTTACTAGATTAAATCGCATAACCGAAACAATAAAGCTTATTGAAGATCGATATAAAGCATACTATATGCTTAAAGATTTAGTTTTTAATAAAGATTTAAAAGCAAATGAAGTAGACCATCTTCAAAAATTTATAGAAAAACATTATTGGATATTTGGAGAACAGTATCATTTAGTAACTGCAGCTGAACCTAAATTCGAAGAAGCTTTACGCAGATATATTTATTTACTTACTGAAAAAGATGAGTCAATTGAAATAGAACATCAACATAGGTTGAAAGAAATGGATATTTTTGCCTGCAGGCAGAATAAACATATTGATAGCATAGATAACATTGTAGTTGAATTAAAACACCCGTCTATTAATTTAGGTAATAGTCAGTATAGTCAGGTGTACAACTATTTAGATCTGATTCAAAAACAACAAGAGTTTAATGCTCCAAATATGAATTGGGAATTTTATTTAGTTGGCAATAAGTTTGACTCTACAAACTTTATACAAAACCAAATAAATACCAATAAACCCCATGGAATAAAATCACTGATAATGAATCTTGATAATGGCAGAATTAAAGTTTATGCCAAAACTTGGAGTGAGATTTTTACTGACTTTGAGATAAAACATAGTTACTTAAATGAGCAGCTAAGTCTTGAAAGAGAGAAATTAGTTAACGAATTACAAACTGCTAATGAAGTAATAGAATCGGCAGGAAATAATCTAGCTGTTCAACCAGAAGAAATTGTATTAGATGGGAACAAATAAAATAATTCAAAATTGGCAAATAAAAAAACTCGGAGAAGTTTGTGAAATAAGGAGTGGTAAAAATCAAAAAAATGTAGTAAATCCCAATGGAAAATATCCTATTTATGGTAGTAGTGGAATATTCGGGTATGCTGATGATTATATAAGTGAAGCTAATACTACAATAATTGGCAGAAAAGGAACTATAAACAATCCTATTTATGTAACTGAAAAATTTTGGAATGTTGATACAGCTTTTGGGTTACACTCAAAAGAAGAGCTAAACAGTAAATATCTATTCTATTTCTGTAAAAGTTTTAATTTTCACAAACTAGATAAGAGCACTACAATTCCGAGTTTATCAAAGACTGATTTACATTCTATTGAAGTCCCCATTCCCCCACTCGAAACCCAACACGCCATCGTCTCTAAAATAGAAGAACTCTTTAGCGAGCTGGACAAAGGCATTGCAGAACTAAAAACCGCACAACAGCAAGTCAAAACCTACCGACAAAGCGTTCTGAAATCTGCTTTTTTAGGTGAATGGGAAATTTTAAATATTAAAGATATAACAGTTGACATTTTTGCAGGAGGAGATAAACCTAAAGAGTATTCAGAATTAAAAAATGATATATTTCCTTATCCTATTTATGCAAATGCTGTTGCTAAAAAAGGATTGTATGGATTTACAAATTTTGCGAGAGTTAAAGAAGAATGTGTTACAATTGCTGGACGAGGAAGTGGAACTGGGCACATAGAATTAAGATCAGAGCCTTTTTTACCAATTGTAAGGTTAATAGTTGTTATTCCTAAAAAGGATATTATTACTTCAAAATTTTTATTCTATTACTTAAAAAGTTTAACTATTGAAATAGAAGGAAGCGCAATTCCACAATTAACGATTCCAACGGTTAAAGAATATTTAATACCTGTTCCTTCATTGTCAGAACAACATAGCATCGTTCAAGAAATAGAAAGCCGTTTAAGTGTAGTCGATAAAATGGAGCAAAGCATACAAAAAAACCTGCAAAAAGCAGAAGCCTTAAGACAAAGTATTTTGAAAAAAGCGTTTTGTGGGGAGTTGGTGTAAATAGTTATAAAAATGATAAGAATAGAATATCTAAAATTAAGCAACCATCCACAATTAGGCAGTATTGAATTATCACTTTCCGATATAAAAGAAATTAATAATTTATTTAAGCCTTATTCCTCTGTTATTATTGGACCTAATGGAACTGGTAAAAGTTTTATTTTAAGAGAAATCGCTGAAATTTTCAGGCTGTTTGTAGAATTAAAAAATGAGGAAAGAAAAACTGTTAGCTTTTCGTATGATATACATTTAAGGTATAAATTTCATCATAATACTTATGAAATAATATCTAGAGAAGGCTTTATTTCAGCGATAAAAAAAGAACAAAGAAAGGAGTACGTTTTTTATAAGAACAGACCTTTAAATGTTGAATTTTTTGACTCAAAATCTTTAAGTTTTATTATTACAAACTATGAGGTTTTGTTTAGGGAATTAGAATTTCCAAATAGATTAATTGTAAATTCAATTTTACAAACAGACAGATTTGTTTTCAAAAATAATAAGCCAGATAATTTTTATCAATATTTAGGCGCAAGAAGCACAAATTCAACATCCAGTACTAAATCAGCATCCAGAAAGACTATAAAATACTTGTTTAACTCCTCTACAAGTGATAATGATTTTTTAAAAAACTTAAGAGACCTTTTATCTTTTCTTGACTTTGAAAAGAAATTACAAATCAATTATACTACTAAAATTAATAAATTATTTTTTTCTGGAAACTTATCTGAACGGAATTTTAGAAGATATTATGAAGAATGGTGGCACGATGATTTTGAATTTTCTAATAGAAAGAAAGAAAACCCACTTTGGAGCGTCCCTTATTATCAAAACAATTTTCAACTAAATCCTAATTTAATTGCGAGTATTGTTGAGTTTTTAAATAGAATTTCAAAAGATAAACTGATCCATAAACCGAGATCAAGTGCTAAAATAATCTCTGTAGATTTATTTGATAATGATATGTCAAACAAAGACATGGAAATGTTAAGACATTTAGAAGCTCTTGACATAATAAATCTTGATGGCATTAAGATAAATAAAAATAATTCTACAATGTCGCTGAACGACGTAAGTTCTGGAGAATTTCATTTAATAATTTCAATGATCGGTATTTTTTCTCAAATAAAAAATGACAGTATTGTTTTAATAGATGAGCCAGAAGTGAGCTTGCATCCTAATTGGCAAATGCAATATATTACATTCCTCAAAAAAGTCTTTTCAAAATATCCAAGCTGTCATTTTATATTAACTTCTCATTCTCACTTTATTGTTTCAGATTTGGAAGGAGAAAGTTCCTCCGTAACATCAATTAATAGAGATGAAGAAGGAAAATTAAAAACTAAACTTATTGAAGCTGATACTTACGGATGGTCTGCAGAAGAAGTGTTATATAGTGTTTTTAATGTACGAACAACAAGAAATCTTTATATTGAAAAAGATATTAGGGAACTCCTCCATCTGATATCCGTAAAATCTAATAAAGTTAAATATATAAAAGAGATTCTAAAAAAAATTGAACCTCTAGTTTTAAATGAAATTGATCCATTAAATTTAGTTATTAATAAAGCAAGAGAGTATGTAAATTTATGATAAAACATATACAATTCAACACTAAACTGTCAGTATCTAAATATAGAAGATTAATTCGGGAGAAGCCTTGGCTTGGCAAATGGGACGAAGCAAGTTTAAAAGACATAAAAGATGATATAAAAGCACAGCTTGTAAGTAATCAAGATTGTTGTGCATATTGTGGTTTGCCCTTTAAAGGTAATAAAGATAAGCAAATAGAGCATATTGCTCCAAAAGCAAAGTATAGATATCCGCAATTTACTTTTACTTTAGAAAATTTAGTTTTATCTTGTATGTATTGTAATGACCTAATTGTCAAAGGAACTAAAGACACAATCATAGCACCATCAAGTAATCAGTATAGGAAATGTGATTTTTCTATAGTACATCCATATTTTGACGATCCAGAAGATCATTATGATTGGACTGATAATACCATTGAAGTTTTAATTCAAGTTAAAAATAATTCACTTAAAGCTCTCAATTCAATAAAAATGTTTGATCTCGACTCTCAATATATGTCAGAACTTCGTGGCGCAATTACAATTAGAAAAAAATTAAAAAATGAAATGCCATTAACCAATGATGATGAAATTTTAATTACTAAAGTACTTAATTATAAAACAATCTAAAATTTAAAATGAGCAACAATAATTCAGCAATAGTAAGCAAAGTATGGGCGTTTTGTAATACTTTAAGAGATGATGGTGTAGGTTATGGAGATTATCTGGAGCAGCTTACCTATCTGCTGTTTTTAAAAATGGCACACGAATACAGTTTGCCACCCCATAACCGTAATTTAAACATTCCTGAAGAATACACTTGGGAAAGCCTTTTGCAATACAGTGGAGAAGCTTTGGAAGTGCATTACAACATAATGCTAAGAGAACTCGGCAAAAGCAAAGGAATACTGGGACAAATATTTGCCAAAAGCCAGAACAAAATACAAGACCCTGCGAAACTCTACAAACTCATCAAAATGATTGATGCGGAGCAATGGGTAATGATGGGCGTAAAAGACAAAGGAGACATTTATGAAGGTTTGCTGGAGAAAAACGCAGAAGACACCAAAAGCGGAGCGGGACAGTATTTTACCCCTCGTCCTTTAATTAAAGCAATGGTAGCTTGTATGAATCCTCAACCCAACAAAACCATTGGAGACCCGGCTTGTGGAACAGGAGGTTTCTTTTTGGCAGCTTATGATTGGCTTACAGAACACCATAATCTTGATAAAGAACAGAGACAGTTTTTAAAATACCACACTTTCAAAGGAAATGAAATTGTAGCCAGCACCAGACGATTGGCTTTAATGAATTTGTTTCTGCATAATATTGGGGACATCGATTCTGATAATTTTATTTCGCCGAATGATTCGCTTATTGCAGATTCAGGAGAGCGTTTTGATTATATCCTCGCCAATCCGCCTTTTGGTAAAAAAAGCAGTATGACGTTTACCAATGAAGCAGGAGAACAGGAAAAAGATGAGTTAACGTATAACCGTCAGGATTTTTGGGTCACGACTAGCAACAAACAACTGAATTTTGTGCAGCACATCAAAACCATGCTCAAAGAAACAGGAAAAGCCGCAGTTGTTTTGCCGGATAATGTTTTGTTTGAAGGAGGAGCAGGTGAAACGGTCCGTAAAAAACTAATGGAAACAACCGATTTGCATACCATTTTACGTTTGCCAACGGGTATTTTC
>NZ_JBBCQL010000188.1:0-9151 GCF_037149975.1 Chryseobacterium sp. VD8
TCTGGAGAGACAGAGTGAACGATTATGCAACGACTAATTCATAAAAAGATTCTTACCCAAACCTCACAGGTTTTAAAAACCTGTGAGGTTTAGAAATCCACAACAAAAATCAGAAATGAAATGAGATTGCTGTTTTTCTTTCTTTTTCCGGTTTTAATCTTTTCCCAGAGTACAATCAGGGGGATTATCTCTGATGAAAACGGTCATCCGGTAGAAAATGTTTTAGTAAAGAATACTTCTAAACCTTTGTATCATACCCATACTGATATTTCAGGGAATTTTTTGTTGGAAAATGTAAGTCCGGAAGATAGTCTGGAATTTGTTCATCAGGATTTTAAGCCCCAAAAGATCGTTCTGGAAAATCCGGAAAACCTGAATATTATTTTAGAAAAAAAATCATTTCAGATCAAAGAAATCACCATTACGAAAAATTTAAAAAATTTAAATACCATTTCGAAAATCGATTTGCAGGTGCAGCCTGTTGCTTCATCTCAGGATCTGCTGAGAAAAGTTTCGGGACTGTTTATCGGGCAGCATGCAGGAGGAGGAAAGGCAGAGCAGATTTTTCTGCGCGGTTTTGATGCCGATCACGGAACCGATGTTGCCATTTCTGTAGACGGAATGCCTGTAAATATGGTGTCTCACGCTCACGGACAGGGATATGCCGATCTGCATTTCGTGATTCCGGAAACGGTAGAAAGCATCGATTTTGATAAAGGATCTTATTTTGCGGATAAAGGAGATTTTGCCACTGCGGGATTTGTCGCTTTTAAAACCAAGGATTTTGTCGACAAAAGTAGTTTAGGATTGGAAATCGGACAGTTTAATACCCTCAGAACCAACGGGATTTTTAATTTACTGAACAAAAACAATCAGTCAGCCTATTTTGCGGGAGAGTTTTTAATGACGGATAATTATTTTGATGCTCCTCAAAACTTCAACCGCATCAACCTTTTTGGAAAATATACCTCAAGACTGAGCGATAAAGACAGACTGTCTGTTTCAGTTTCGCATTTTAACAGCAGATGGGATGCAAGCGGACAAATACCGGAAAGAGCCGTAAACAGCGGACTTATTTCGCATTTTGGAGCAATAGACAATACGGAAGGAGGCACAACAAGCCGAAGCAATTTCAATCTTCAGTATGAAAGAAAAATAAATGATGATGCTTTTATCAGAAATCAGGTGTATTTCAGCAAATATGATTTTGAACTGTATTCCAATTTTACCTTTTTCCTGAATGATCCCATCAACGGAGATCAGATCAGGCAGAAAGACAACAGGACGATTGTAGGGTTTCAATCGGAATATAACGGGAAAATAAATGACAATATCAGCTTTAAAACAGGAGGCGGTTTACGCAATGACAACAATAAGGATATAGAACTTTCTCATACGAAGAACAGGCAGACCGTTTTGCAATATCTGAGTCTGGGAGATATTAATCAGACTAATCTATTCGGGTACGGCAGTTGGGATTTCTCTTTCGGAAAGTGGCTGATTAATGCAGGATTGAGGGCAGATTATTTCAAATTTAATGTTGTGGATCAATTGGCAGAAAACTATCAGACTCAGTCTGAAGCAAAAGCTGTTTTTAGTCCGAAACTTAGTTTTTTATACTCTTTTAATACAGGTTTTAATGCTTTTCTGAAGTTAGGAAAAGGCTTTCACAGCAATGATGCAAGAGTGGTAATTGCCGAAAAAGGGAAAAACATTCTGCCGGCTTCTTACAATGCCGATTTGGGATTTTCGTGGAAACCTCTTGCCAACTTGTTAATAAACGCCTCATTGTGGTATCTTTTTCTCGAACAGGAATTTGTTTATGTAGGCGATGAAGCGGTGGTGGAACCCTCAGGAAAAACAGCAAGAAAAGGTCTTGATGTCGGGCTGCGTTATCAGCTGAACAACTGGCTTTTCTGGAATACCGATTTTACCTACACCCACGCAAGAGCTATAGAAGAAGCCAAAGGGAACGATTACATTCCTCTTGCTCCCAAAACTACCTTTGTCAGCGGATTGTCTGTGAAAAATCTTAACCGTTTTTCAGGAAGCATCAATGCAAGATATTTAGGCGACCGACCTGCGAATGGGGATAATTCTGTAACAGCGAAAGGATATTTTATCACCGATCTTTCTGTGAATTATCAGTTCAGAAAAGTTTCTGTGGGAATTAATATCGATAATATTTTCAACACCAAATGGAAAGAAACCCAGTTCCTCACCGAAAGCCGTCTTCAAAACGAAACCGAAAGTGTGGAAGAGATCCATTATACTGCAGGAACGCCCTTTAATGCACGATTAATTTTAAAATACAACTTTTAGAGACCTATAATTTAAACACTTATACAATGAAAACACTATTCAGCATCACCGTAGCCACTTCTGTTGCGGCACTTTCATTTTTCAGCTTTTTTAAAAAGAATACAGAAACCCCAAAAGCAGCGTTTATGACGAATATTGCCAAGAAAAATAAGGCTGCGAAAACGGTGGTAACCACACAACAGATTATTGATCTTGCCAATGCCTTCAAAGCCACCCTTTCCAGTTCACAGATTTCAACGCTGGAGCTGGCTTATACGTATGCCAACGCAAAAACATGGTCTAATCTTCCTGCTGCCATGTCTCCGAGAATCGGGCTGAAAATGGGAACTCTTACAACGGCTCAGTTAACCGCTGCCAGAAATCTCATTCAGGCTTTATCCGGAACAGGAAACGAAGGCTATAACGAGATCTACGGACTTTGGATGGCAGACAATTATCTTTCAAACAACGGAGGCGGAACCACTTACGGAGAAGGTAATTTTTATATTGGTTTTTTCGGAACACCTTCTCTTACGGGAACTTTTGAAATCCAGATGACAGGACATCACAGAACGGTTTCCAATACCTATATCAACGGAATTCTTGTGGGGGCAACTCCTTCTTTTGTCGCTGCGGAGCCTTTTGCCTCTTTTATCTATAATTCGGTAACCTATCAGCCGATGATTGAAGAAAAAACGGCTCTTGTGAATATGCTGTCCGGATTATCTTCTGCACAGCTTACTACGGCACAGCTTTCCACAACGTATACCGATCTGGTCTGCGGTCCCGGAAAAGACTGGCTGTTTCCGACTACCAAATCCGGACTGAAAGTAAGCAATTTAACAACAGCTCAGAAACAACTCGTTTACAATGCAATTGCAACTTACGTAAATGATGTGGATGATACGAATGCTGCAACGATTATGGCAAAATATAATAATGAACTGGATAATACATACATTGCATGGTCTACCGATGCCACACTGAGTAACCAGAATGGCTACGTAAGAATAGACGGTCCATCAGTCTGGATAGAATACTCAGTACAGAACGGAATTATCCTCACGCCGAAACATCCTCACAGCATTTGGAGAGATCATACTACAGATTACGGAGGAACGGGCAGTACATTATCTACCAATGAAACGGCTGCTTCGATATCTAAACCTGTAGTTTACCCTAATCCGGTGAAAGATTTTGCAACCTTTAACTTTACAGCTTCTGAAAAAGGAAATACAAAAATCAACATCTATGACCAGAGCGGAAGATTGGCAAAAAGCATAGAAAAGAGCAATCTGCCGAAAGGACAAAATTCGGTCTCTGCCGACTTAAGCAGTCTTGAAAAAGGAGTTTATACCTTCAATATACAACACAATGGTACAAAAACAAATGGGCAAAAGCTCATCAAAAAATAAAGGGCTGAAGAAACTGTTTCTGTTCTTTATCTTTTTTTCAGTCTTTGCATCGGCGCATCCGCTGCCGGATACAAAGGTCATGTTTCATATGTATCCGGGCGGTGCGGCGATAGATATTACTGCGCCGCTTCGTGATTTTGAAATTGTTTATAATGGTAAAATAACACCGGATCAGAAAAAAAAGATTCAGGAGTATTTTAAAAATCATATCAAAATTTCCTCAGAGAACAGATTCTGGAATATAGAACTTGCTGATTATAAAATCTCCAGAACACAGGATTCTGTGGTAGGACTTTATGATAAAATAGATTTCAGGATTACGGCAAAACCGCAGAGAAAAGAAGATACCCGTAATTTTACCCTTCATTACGATGCCTTTGTACACCAGATCTATAATCACAAATCGATTATAGGATTGGCTTCCGACTGGGAAAAAGGAGTACAGAATTCTAATCAGATTCTGGGAGTTGCAGCACGCGATCTGGACGGGAATATTCAGCCTCTGAATATATCATTAGAGGAAGGAAGCTTTTTTACAGGGTTCAAAAGTATGGTTGAAATGGGTTTTAAGCATATTTTAGAAGGGAAAGACCATATTTTGTTCTTAATTTCCCTGCTTCTGGTTGCCCCGTTTTTTGTAGAGGACAGAAAATGGAAACTTCTCGACAATAAAAAATCTGCGGTGAAAAGAGTGGTAAAAATCGTAACTGCTTTTACGATAGGACATTCGCTGATGCTGATGCTGGGAGCCATCCATTTAATAAACATCAACCCGAATTATATAGAAATAGGGATTGCAATGACCATCTTACTGTCCGGAATCAACATCTCCAAACCCATCTTTTTAGGGAAAGAAGTTCTTATAGCCCTGCTTTTCGGCTTTGTACACGGTCTTGCTTTTGCCAATACCATTACGTTTTTTAATCTGGATATCAGCCAGTTTATCTGGAGTGTTTTAGGCTTCAATATAGGAATAGAACTGGTGCAGATTCTGATTGTACTGATAAGTTTTCCTGTTATTCTTTACGTTTCCAACAGGTTTAAGAATATCGATTTTTACAGGGCGGCAGTTTCTGTTTTTGTGATTGTAATGGCTTGTTACTGGATCTATGAAAGAGTTGTAAGCCTGCCTTTTACTATGGGATAACTAAATTTATCATGTAAAATACCCTTCATTTTTTTCAGAATAATTTTAAATCTTAATGCATTGCAGTATCTGTAATTGCATTAAGTTTACTTTCAGAATTTCCTGTCTGAGCCGTCTTCCGGATTTCTCAGTGGTTCACTGTGCCTTTATATTCGCAGGCAGTGCTCATCTTCTTTTTCTTCGGAACCATACATTTTCTCACGGCATATCCTAACCTGCATTTTCTAATTGTACTGATAATCTGTAAGAAAAAACATTGAAGGCATCCTAATATTTTTTATATTTGAATATAAAACTAATCATGAACAATGAAATCCTCAGTATACAGATTATTTTATTTTAAAGTGAGGCGTGGAATCTAAATCAGGATTATGAAGTTTTTCTCTTCAGAAATGCAAGGGAACGCCGGAAAAAAGACGTTGATAACAGCAGAAAACGACATTTTATCAGAAGATATTTATCTGAGAGCTGATGATCTTTTTTCTTCAGAAAAGGCATTAAAACGGGACATGTGAGAATTCTTTCGTACTCTTAGAAAAGCAGATCAGCAGGCAGATCTCCTGTTACAGTTTATTTCAAACCAGACAAAAAAAGCAGAAATGAAGGTAGCCAAATTACTTTTCTCAGAAGGAAAATGGACGAGAGAGCTTAATCATGAACAGTTAGACTATAATGAAGTGCAATTGGTTCTTGGTTTTGGTGAAAGAAAGCTCCTGTCCGAAAACGATGTTTTTGAAAGTATTCAACAGAAATTCCCGAATGCTGAAATCGCTCTGTGCTCTTCAGCAGGAGAAATATTTTGTAAAGATGTATACGATGATACGGTCTCCGTTACCGCCCTCAGATTTGATAATTCTGAAATTAAAACCACAGAAATCTGTATAAATGATTATAAAGACAGCCACGAAGCAGGAGTTGCTCTGATGAAAAATTTATATCGGGAAGACCTGAAATGGGTTTTTGTTCTCTCGGACGGAAGCAACGTAAACGGAAGTGAGCTGATAAAAGGAATTAATTCTGAAAAACGGAAAGAAGTTTTAATCTCCGGAGGTCTTGCAGGCGATGGCGATCGTTTTGAAAAAACTCTTGTGGGACTGAACAAAGTTCCTGCTCCCGATAATATTGCAGCCATTGGCTTCTATGGCAGTTCTCTTATGCTTTCTCACGCTTCTTTTGGTGGCTGGGAAACTTTCGGCATCGAGAAAACGGTAACAAAATCTTCAGGAAATAAGCTCTACGAAATAGACGGTAAAAATGCTCTCGATATTTATAAAAAATATTTAGGAAAATATGCTGAAGAACTCCCGAGTTCCGCACTGCTTTTTCCGCTTTCCCTAAAGCTGAAAGATAATGAAGAAACGGTAGTGAGAACGATTTTATCTGTAAATGACAGAGAAAATTATATGGTTTTTGCGGGAGATATTCCGGAAGGCAGCAAGGTAAGATTCATGAAGGCAAATTTCGACAGACTGATAGATGCGGCTACGGATGCGGCACAGCAATGTCAGGATTTTCACTCTGCAAATCCTAAACTGGCAATCCTTATCAGCTGTGTAGGAAGAAAACTGGTCTTGGGAAACAGAATTTCAGAAGAAGTAGATGCGGTTGTAGATGTACTGGGAAACGAAACCGCCGTAATGGGCTTTTATTCTTACGGAGAGTTTTCTCCTCTGAAGCCTTTCCAGAATTGCGAGCTGCACAACCAGACCATCACCATCACCGGTATTAATGAAATACTTTAAAGAAAATGAAATATCATAAGTTACTGGAAAAACAGATTAAAAAATATCTTCCGGAAAGTTTTCACTCAGATTCGGAATTCAGTAATTTTTTATCTGCTATTAATGAATCTTATGCATCTTACGAGAGAGATAAAGAACTTATGAACCATGCTTTCTCTAAAAGTGAAGAAGAATATCAGGAAGTATATCAGGATCTTAACAAAGAGTATATTCTGAAGCAGGATTCTATCAGTAAGCTCTACCAGTCACTGAAAATGCTTGATGAGAATATGGAAATCCGGCAGTCTGAAGATTTTGGAGAGCTTTCAGAATATCTTTCCGAGCAGATCAGGAAAAGAAAATCTGTGGAAGGCCAGCTCAGCAGACAACTGGAGTTCCAGCAGCTTTTAATGAATATTTCTTCAGAATTTATCAATATTCCTGTAGAGGAGATTAATGATAACATTAACAGTTCTCTTGAAGCCATCGCCAGGTTTGTAAAAGCAGACAGAATTTATGTTTTTAAATATGACTTTCAGGAAAATACCTGCTCCAATTTGTATGAGTACTGCTCAGAAGGAATATTTTCCAATATCAGTTTTTATCAGGACTTTCCTCTGGAGCCTTTCGAAAAATTTGTGGAACTCCATAAACAGGGAAAATCTATTACCATTAATAATGCAGATGACTTTCCGGATAAAGATTTAAGAGATCTTCTGCTCTTAAACAATGTAAAAAGTGTTCTCGCCATTCCTTTGATGATCGACGGGAAGTGTGAAGGATTTGTAGGGTTTGATGCAGTGCATCAATACCGTAATTTCGGGAACGAGGAAAATGATCTGCTGAAACTGTTTGCACAGATTCTGGCAAATATCCGGGTAAGATTCTTTATGGAAAGTAAGCTTAACAGAACGCTCGAACTGCTTAAAACATTACTCGCCAACCTGCAGTACGGAATTCTGGTGGAAGACGAAAACAGGAGAATTCTTTTTACCAACAGCTTGTTCTGCGATATGTTCCGTATCCCTCTTTCGCCTGAAACCATGCAGGGAATAGACTGCAGTAATTCTGCGGAAGATTCCAAACATCTTTTTGCTAATGAGGAAAGGTTTCCCGAAAGAATCAATGAAATTCTGGAGGAGAGAAAAATTGTTACAGATGAGCTTTTAGAAACCAAAGCAGGAAGATTTCTGGAAAGGGACTACATTCCGATTTATATCAACGGCAAATACAGGGGACATCTCTGGAAATATAATGACATTACGGAAAGTGTTTTGGCTAAAGAGCTCCTGAGACAGAGTGAAGAAAGAAACCGGCTGATTATGAATTCCGCCATCAATGCCATTATCAACGCAGATTCTGAAGGGAAAATAACCTTCTGGAATAAGAGAGCCGAACAGATTTTCGGATGGAAGGCTGAGGAGATTACCGGGAAGACTCTGGCAGAAACCATTATCCCTGAAATTCATAAAAAAGCCCATGAAGAAGGAATGAAAAATTATATGGAGACAGGATACGGCCCGGTTCTTAATGAACAGCTGGAACTTTCTGCGATAAGAAAATCAGGAGAAGAATTTCCCATAGAAATTTCTATAATTCCCATAGAACAGGATGGCAAAAAGTTTTTCTGTTCTTTTATTCAGGATATCTCAAAAAGAAAAAGAGCCGAAGAAAATTTAAAAGTTCAGGAGCAAAAATACCGCAATATTATCGCCAACATGAATCTGGGACTTCTGGAAGTGGATAACAACGAAGTAATACAGTATGCCAACCAAAGTTTTTGTGATGTTTCCGGCTATGAAATTGATGAACTTATTGGTAAAGAGCCTTCAAAATTGTTTTTATACAAAGAAAACAGCATTCCTTTGGTGGAGCATCATGTTTCACTCAGAAAAAAGGGACTTTCCAGCGTTTATCAGGTTCCTGTGAAAAACAAACGCGGTGAGCTGAGATGGTGGGCAATAAGTGCAGCTCCCAATTATGACGATAAGGGAAATCTTATCGGATCTGTAGGAATCCATCTGGATATAACCGACCAAAAACACATGGAAGAAGCGCTGAAGAAAGAAAAAGAAAATGCGCAGGAAGCTTCCAAAGCTAAAGAAGCATTTCTGGCAAACATGAGCCATGAAATAAGAACACCGCTTAACGCAATCATCGGATTTTTAAGGGAATTGGCAAAACAGGATCTTACCTCCGGACAAAAGCAGTTTGTAGACAACAGCAACAGTGCATCTCAGCATCTGCTTTCCATCATTAATAATATTTTGGATATTTCTAAAATAGAAGCCGGCGAAATGTCTCTCGATATTAAAGACTTCTCTTTACAGCAGACAGTGAACAACGTAGTGAATATTCTTCAGCCGAAAGCGGTGCAGAAAAATATAAAATTGATCTCTGTTTTTCCTAAAGATATTGCTCCCGTTTTCAGAGGGGATGCTTCGAAGATCGAACAAATACTATACAACCTCATCGGTAATTCTCTGAAGTTTACCAACAAAGGAGAGATCAGGGTAGAGTGCACATTTTTGGAGGATGATCCGGATAAGCAGAAGATAAAAATAAGT
>NZ_JBBCQL010000189.1:0-9066 GCF_037149975.1 Chryseobacterium sp. VD8
AATTAAAGTCACATACTGAAAGCTGGAATAAAATCCTCTTCGATCGGCAGTTGCCATTTCGCTGAGGTAGGTTGCCGAAACACCGTATTCTCCGCCCACACTCAGTCCCTGAAGCAATCTTGCGATCAGCAAAAGGAGAGGAGCTAAAACACCGATGGTTTTATAAGTGGGCGTTAAAGCAATCAGTAAAGATCCGAAAGACATCAGCAAAACGGAAAGTGTCATTGCTTTTTTTCTTCCGATTCTGTCGGCAATACTTCCGAAAAGCCATCCTCCGACAGGTCGCATCAGAAAACCAACGGCAAAAATTCCGGCTGTATTTAAAAGCTGCGCCGTCATATCCGAATCCGGAAAAAAAGAATTTGAAAAATAAATGGCAAAAGCAGCATAAGCGTACCAGTCGTACCATTCTACCAGATTTCCGATTGATCCGCCTACAATCGCTTTGATTCTTTGTGCGGTGGTGATTTGTGATGAATTCATACAGGAAAGATATTTCTTTTCTTTAATTGTGAAAAGTATTTTAGATTTAATTTATCTGAAAATTGTGTACAAAAACTGACTTCCCAATTCAGGAAGCATATATGTCCTTAAATTTTCGTCTTCGGGTAATAACTCCATTCCCTGTAATCCATTATGCATTTCCATATTTCCAACATCTTTGATGCTAAACATTGCCATCATCAGATGATAGTTTTTTTCATCCATCAGTAGAAAAATTTCAGGTATATCATCCTCAGTTTTGCCGGTAAGATGAGAGAATGCACTTGCGTAAAAATGATGATACATGGGATCATTAGCTTCTATTAAAGAACTCTCATAATAATATTTAATGATGTTGTAAATTTTTTCGTACAGATGATCTTTTGTTTTCAGAATAAACTGTTTTCTGTAATTTTTTATCGGGACAATTCTTTCGTGCGAAATATGAAAGTATTCCGAATACCCGGAATAGATGACCTCAACTAATGGTTTATGATCAAATCGGGAAAATTTTCTGACAATAAAATTTTCTTCTATTTTATTTTGTGGAATCAATGCTAAGTTTAATGCGCCTTTTTGTCTGAACTGTCTGTAAAAATCTTCCGTTTCACTACAGTTTAAAGAACTTTCAGATAATTTATCATATTTAATGAAATACCTGTATCCTAAAACAAACTGAATAGCATAGTGAACAGAAACGTGAGATGAATACATGCGGTGTTGATTTTAGACTAATATAAAAAAATAAAACCGCTCTCCGGAAAGAACGGTTTAAAATAGCTAAATAAAATTTTTTAGAATCGATATCCCAGAGACAGTCCGCTTCTGAAACCAAGCCATGGTCCGTCTACATTTACTTTAGCGCCGTTTGCATTGGTTTCTACCGTATAATTCACATACGGAATATCCAGATCTTCAATTTCCTTTTTCAGCTGAGCCTGCATATCGGGGGTTAAGATCACATCACTCGTCATGGTAAAATCGCCCTGTCCTTTTCCGTAATGCGCTCCTGCGATCCAGAAATCCAGTATCAGATTTTTACTTGGTGTAAGGAAAAACTGTACACCTACCATTACGCCGCCACTGTTTCCGTGTGCGCTTCCGTTTCCTTTCAATGGAATTTGGTAGGTTGTTCCGCTGAATGTATAATCATAGTAAAAATCAAACGTATTGGAAGTTATTTTAGAGTATCTGTAATAAGGCGCTACATAAAATCCTTTTCCATAGCCTGCTCCCAGATAAAAGCGGGGTTCTATTGTAAAATTGAATGATTTTACTTCAAGGTTCTGAAATCTTTTTTCGTCTTTATCGCTGAGAAATGCATTGATGAATGGAACTTTTCCTTCAGGCATGGTTCCAAATCCCATATTTAAGGAAAACCGTTTACTAAAGGCTCTTTCGTAAGACAGATTGATGTTTCTTAAAACATATGCTGTAACATTTGTCTTGATAATGTTCATTTTATCTGGGTTTTGAGGTGCTGTCATTTTAATGACATCCTTTTTAGCCGGAGTTTCAGGAATAGTAGTTTCCTGTGCCGAAAATCCTGAAAAGATAAAAGAGGGAAGGAGGAAGATAAATTTTTTCATGATCTAATATTTAGTGGTTGATATTTTTCAAAAAGCAAAAAGCGGGCAAAAATTGAAATAATAGATTTTTGTGTGAAAAACAAAATGTTCTTTTAATAATTTGTTTTTTATTTAAAAATTTTAAACTTATAATTATTTATTATTGTATTTAGTGAATTTATTTGTTGCCTATAAAATTAATAAAACCTCTTGTGAAACACAAGAGGCAGATGAACATAATAAAATAAAAAGTAAATCTACTTAATACCGTCAAACATTATATGAATTTACAGATTATCATGTAAAATTATGTTAGAAAATTTTTTCATCAGATGATGGGACTAAACTAACTTAACGTTAACTGCGTTCAATCCTTTTTCGCTTTTCTGTACATCAAAGCTTACTTTATCGTTTTCACGGATTTCTCTGGTGCTTAATCCTGAAGAATGTACAAAAATGTCTTTTCCTCCGTCTGCAGGAGAAATAAATCCGAAGCCTTTTGCTTCGTTAAAAAATTTTACTGTGCCTTGTTGCATGGTAATTGGTATTAAAATTATGGTATTATAAATCTGTCGACTTCACAGATTTTATTTTTGAAACGAAATGACAGGCATTGTAAATCCTATCAGTTTCTGAATGTTTTTTAAATCGTTACGTTCCTGATCGTCACAAAATGAAACTGCCGTTCCTTCAGCTCCCGCTCTTCCGGTTCTTCCGATCCGGTGTACATAGGTTTCAGGTACATTGGGAAGCTCATAGTTAATCACGTTAGGAAGTTCATCAATATCTATTCCTCGTGCTGCAATATCGGTCGCAATCAAAACATTTATCCTGCTGTTCTTAAAATCATTGAGAGCCGTTTGTCTTGCCGTCTGAGATTTGTTTCCGTGGATTGCCATAGCAAAGATTCCTGCGCTTTCCAGCTGTTCAACTAATCTGTTGGCGATATGTTTTGTTTTGGTAAAAACAAGAGAACGCTCTTGTCCTTTATCTTGAAGAATATTAATGAGTAACCCTGTTTTATCTTTTTTCTCTACAAAGTAGACAGACTGCTGTACACTTTTTGCTGTAGAAGATACCGGATTTACTGTCACTTTTTCAGGATTATTCAGGATTGTTTCCGAAAGATTTTTAATACTTTCCGGCATGGTTGCAGAAAAGAATAAAGTCTGTCTTTTTTTAGGAAGCATCTGAATAACTTTTTTTACATCATTTACGAATCCCATATCAAGCATCCGGTCTGCTTCATCCAAAACGAATATTTCAATTTTGGAAAGATCAATATATCGCTGGTTTACAAGATCCAGTAATCTTCCGGGAGTTGCAACCAGAATGTCCACCCTTTTTCTGAGGGCTGAAAGCTGTGCTCCGGCAGATACACCCCCGTAAATAGAAAGTTGCGAAAGGGGTAAATATTTACTGTATATTTTAAAGTTTTCTTCTATCTGTATGGCAAGCTCACGTGTTGGCGTTAGAATCAATGCCCTGATTGATTTATGTTCTGGTGTCTGTCTTTTCAGAAGCTGTAGGATAGGCATCGCAAAGGCGGCTGTTTTTCCTGTTCCCGTTTGTGCGCACCCTAAAATATCACTTCCTGCTAAAATATGTGGAATTGCAGAAGCCTGTATTTCGGTTGGCTTTGAATATCCGGCTTCTGTAACAGCTCTTACAATAGGATTGATTAAATTTAAATTTTTAAAACTGATCATATTAATTTCGGTTTCCCGTTATAGTAAGCAAATTCATTTTAAGAATTTGAATAGGTTATGGCTGAGAAACAGTGTTTTATATTGCTGTTATCTCAATGTTTTATTGTATTGCGTTGATATTATTTTAGTAAAATAATGTGAACAGCACACAATGACATATCATCTTTCAAATAAAAAAATGCTGAATTCTACTTGAAATCGCTCTGATAATCGGGTGGCTGAAAAAGCAAACTGAAAGAAAAATTGTGATCTTAAACTATTACAGAATAGCGAAGGCAGAAACCTGTTTTATTAATGCTTTTGCAAAGATAGGATAAAATAAATGAATACTGTTTAATTTAATAGGTTGATTATCAAAATTTTATTCATACCTTTCACGCATAACAGAATTGTTTGCATAATGCCGATAATTTTAATCTAATCTTTATGCAAAAATACGCAGATGCAATTCTGGCATATCCACAAAAATCTCCTTCCGGATCTTTAAAGCAGGTAAGAATCGCATATTTTATTATGATCCATCATAAGCAGGATGTCTTTAAAGAAATGTTTGAAAAGATTTATACCAGAGATCAGTTCTATCTTATACATATAGACCGGAAGGCAAAAGCAGAATTAACGGAGGAAATACAGAATTACCTCGTCAGGTTTCCCAATGTATATATTTTAGAAAGTGTAAACATTGTTTCCGGAGGTTTCAGCATGATCCAGACAGAACTTAATGCGATGGAATATCTTCTTAATGCAAGCATTGAGTGGGACTACTTCATTAATTTAAGCGGTGAAGATTCTCCTTTGAAATCGCAAAATATTATCCGGCAGTTTCTTACTGCTAATAAAGGCAGAAATTATATTTTTTATTACGACCAAAAGTTTTACAGACCAGATACACTTCAGAGAATACAAAATCATTTTACGGAACTTACCCACAAAATTTCTTCCTATGTCTATAAAAGAGAGTTTATGAAAGGCGTTGTGCCTTACATTGGCGGGAAATGGTTTATGTTTACAAGGGAAACCTGTGTTTTTTTAACCAATAACAAAAGGGTTATGGATTTTGAAGATTATTATCTGCATACGCTGCTTCCGGCAGAATCTTTTTTTCAGACCGTATTAATGAACACTGATTTTTCTGATATTATTGTAAATGATGATAAAAGGGCAGTTCTTGAGAAGACATTTTTCAGCAGAGATGTTTATACTGATCAGTTTATTGAATCCCTTAAAACGGGAAACCACCTTTTCATCAGAAAGATGAACAGGCATACCCATCAAAATCTTATCGATTACATTGAAGACAGCTACCTTCTTCCGCTCACAGAAGTTAATGAGATTGAAAGGGAATTACAAAAACATAACCGCCAGAATAATTAATAATCTTTTATTTTAAAATTTATAAACAAAAGCATTAATGTTCATTCCTGCTCCTACAGATGCAAACAAAACAATATCTCCCTGCTGGATCTGATGCTGTTCCAGTTCTCCTTTTAAGATCATGGTAAGAAGAGAAGGAATGGTTGCCACACTGCTGTTTCCGAGTTTCTGGATTACCATAGGCATAATATTTTCGGGCATTTTTAATCCGTATAAGCGGTAAAATCTTTCCACAATGGCTTCGTCCATCTTTTCATTTGCCTGATGGATGATGATTTTATTAACCTGATCGATGGTATATTTACTTTCATCAAGACATTTTTTCATGGCATCCGGAACATGTACAAGCGCAAATTCATAGATTTTTCTGCCCTCCATTTTTATATATTTTGTATCCTGACAGGCTTCATTATCATATGATTTGCCAAAAAACAGATAGTCTTTTTCTTTAAGAGTATAAGAAGCTGAAAGATGAGACTGGATGCCCGAATTATCCTCATTGTTGTATTCCAGTACAACTGCTCCCGCTCCGTCTGCATAGATCATACTGTCCCTGTCATGAATGTCTACCACTCTGGATAATGTCTCGGCTCCAATAATAAGACATCTTTTTGCCATTCCTGCTCTGATGAAGGCATTTGCCTGAATAACTCCTTCAATCCAGCCGGGACATCCGAAAAGAACGTCATAAGCAACACAGAAGTTATTTTCAATTTTAAGCAGATGTTTTACTCTCGCTGCAAGACTCGGAACCATATCCGACTGCACGGTTCCGTAGCGTACATCGCCAAAATTATGGGCAAAAATAATATAATCGAGAGTTTCCGGATCTATTCCTGAGTCTTTTATGGCGGCTTTTGCAGCAATTAATCCAAGATCTGAAGTAACCTGATCTTGAGATGCGTATCTTCTCTCTTCAATACCTGTAATTTTCTTTAATTTTTCGGTAAGTGAGAAATTGTCATCTTTTAAGAGAACACCTTTATCGTCTAAAAAAATATGATTGTTAAAAAATAAATTATCAATAGTTTCGGAAGGGATACAGTTACCGATTCCAATAATTTTACCTGTCATTTGAAAAATTTTATTTGTGATCTATAAACAAAATATTTAATACTTTTTTATCTTTCGTGTAAACTTTATGAATAAAATACTCAGTCCTGCTGTTCCTGACAGATGTATGTTTCTTATGAATTTTTTTCAATAAAAAACGTCATTTAAAAGTGATAATATACTTATTTTCTAGAATGAATTTATAACTCTAAAGGTAGCGGATTAAAAATAAATAATACTATATTTTTACATCTTTATCTGCAAACCTATATGAGTTGCATCATATATAATAGATGAAGAAATATCTTCTTCTAAGTTTAGAAAATACCATATTTCTGTCCGAAAAGTGAGGTGATTAGAGTGAATAACGATGATGATACATTATTACTTGCCGGTTTTAATATCTAATTATTGTAAGCCGCCCGAAAAATTTTTCGGGCGGCTTTTGTTTTTTGATATAAAAGTTTTTATTTCTTAATGAATTTCGCTGCCTCAGGTTTACTGTTTTTTCCAGAAACTTCAATAAAATAGGAAGCTGGCGGAAGATCAGAAACCGGCACTTTTCCGGATTTCAGATCCGATTGTTTTATGAGTTTTCCATCTAAACTGTAAATTTTTGCTGTTGCGTAATTTTCAGTATCTCCTTTAAGATTAATAAAATCATCTGCAGGATTCGGATAAATTTTTAATCCTTTTGCTTTGGCAGAGGAATCTCCGGCTGCCAATACTATTGTACTTAAAGCCTGAGCAGAGCTTGTGGTCTGGTTATTAATTCCCGCTACCGGAATATTTACCACCGTCTCATTGGTTGTAAGGAGAGGGAATTTATAGGTGCTTCCATAATATGAATACGAAGTATTAACAATGGAGCCTATAGGAAATACAAAAGAAGTGTCATTCGGAAGATAAAGATTGAAATTCTGAACAGATTTTACTCTTAAAACATTGGTAAAGGAGGATGACGCCAGAAGTAAAGTTCCCCATGCATCGGCTGCAAGCGTTATAGTTCCTTTACAAAGACCGTTGGCGGTTGTTGAGGTGAATGTTCCCTGTGCCTGATCGGTCTCGTTATATCCGTAAGCCGCAGGATAAGAAATAAACGTTCCGTTATTGGCAGATAAATTAAGTGTGGCATCTGTTGTTATAAGACCTGTAATTTCAAGTTTTGAAGCCGATTGTTTATAATAGACTGTATTTGGACTTCCGGTTAGTTTCAACGTAGAAGCAGGGAAGGTAGAAATTTCAGAAGCTGAAGGAGTAGAATAAACTCCGGGTGCAGAACTGCCTAACACCAACGAAGAATTATTAAAAGTTATATTCGCACCTGTTCCGGAATTATTTGGAGTTCCGGTGGCCGTAAGATAATTGGCATTATCTCCGGAAACAGGATCGTTAAAGGATTTTGTGACAGTTGTCTGAGCGTTACATAAGCTATAAATTGATAATACAAATGGTAAAAGTTTTTTCATTCTGTTTTTTTACTAAAGATAATCAAAATGTTACGTTCAAAATAATTTTTTAGTCTAAAATTTTTAATAAAATGTATGCATCGAATTTTTAACTTTTAAAAACTTAATTTATAAAGAAATTTGGCATTAATTCTTAATATTGCCGGCTTCGAATATCAAAAAAGCCGCTCAAAAAAGAACGTCTATGCTGTGCATTAACTGATATGATTTTATTTATTTTTTATTAATGCACAGATGAGAAATTTTGTAATTTTTTCAGAATTGAAAATAAAACGCAAATGGATTTTTTAGTAATTTCAAATGCTTAATCAATTCAAAAATTAGTGAGTAATTATAAGATTTGAATATTTTTAATGGGAAACTATATTTATTGCAAATTTTACTCTTCAGAGATTTTTTTTTAGGTGAATTGTATTTTAAGATACTTTTACTCACTGGATTTACAAAATAGCTTATTTAAACAATTGTTTATCAGTTATTTATTTAATTTAAGCTAAATTGAAAAATATTGTGATTTTTACTATTTAATTTATATCAGAATCTATATTTGTACAAAACAAGCAAGGATTGTAAAAATAAAATAATGCAAAAATTTCATGTTGTCTTAGAAAATGACTTTGATGAAAAAACAAGAAGGTAAATAACACAAATAGCAGATTTAAAAAATTATGTCTTTAGATATAAAAAACATTCATATAGGAAAAATTATTCGCGAGGTGGTGAATGAAAAAGGGATAGAAATGTACAGAATAGAAAAATTCATGAAATGCACCGAAAAAGAAATTTGTTCTATGTACGAAAAGAAAAGCATAGATACCCATGTTCTTTTGAGATGGAGCAAATTGCTTAAGTATGATTTTTTCAGGATATATGTACAGCATATTATTCTTTTTTCTCCTTCCGGAAAAAGTAAAGCAGGCACAAGCGAAAAGCAGAAGCTGCCCGCTTACCGGAAAAATATTTATACTAAAGAAATTATCAGTTTTGTTCTCGAATTACTGAATAAGAATTTAAAAACAAAAGCTGAAATCATAGAAGAGTATAAAATTCCTAAAACAACCTTATACAGATGGATAGAGAAGTACAACATCCCGAGTTCCGAATAAATTCACCTGATTACAAGAGAATATATACTGATATTCTGGAAATGCGTTATCGTAATAAAAAAGATAAATGCGAAGCGTTGCTTAGTAAACCGAGGCTTTCGGTAATGGATATTCTTGAACTGGAAAAGAGAATTTTTGATGAAAAGGAAATTCCTGATGAAAAAGAAAACAAGAAATTCCGGGCGTACGATGATGAAGCTATCCTGCAGATTCTTCGGTATCAGAAAAACAATAATATGAATAATAATGATACTGCGGCTTATTTCAAAGTAAGCAGAAACTCTGTTGCAAAGTGGAAAAGGCT
>NZ_JBBCQL010000190.1:0-9046 GCF_037149975.1 Chryseobacterium sp. VD8
AAATAATAAGAGCAAAAACTGCTTTGTAATTTCTTTTGATTGTCAAAACTATTCCTAAAAAATAAAGAAGATTTGCAAACCAAACAAAACCTTCCCAACGAAATCCGTCAAAATAAGTCCAACCCAATAAAAAAGCAAGATAAGATGGATAATGTATGCTGCCAAAATATTGATAATTTACACAATCTTGAGTCAATGATATTAAAAAAATCACCGAACTGATTAAAATTACAATATTTATTTTTAAATGCGTCACAACTTCGGCAAATACCTTTCCTCAATAATATTAAGATGATGAATATTGTGACCAACAATTAATTTTCCGATGGTTTCGGCAGAAATCTGGTTTCCGTTGGCAGATCATACATTTTTTAAGGCTTCGGTATGTGCAGTTTCTAAAAGAATCTGAGAAGATTTTCTGATCAGTTGATATTCTTCCAACAGTGAACTCAGTGTTCTTTCATTCGCGAAAGACCGTTTCGCATATAATTCTTCGTCAAAACCCGGTAATTCATTTTGGTCGCCTCTTGCAAAAGCCAATATTCTGTACTGAAAAATTCTTTCGGTATCGGATAAATGCAGAAGGAGTTCTTTCAGCGTCCATTTTCCTTCGGCGTAAGCAAAAAGAGATTGTTCTTCTGAAAGCTTTGAGTAAATTTCAACCGTTTTTTCTCCGGATTTTTTCAGTTCTTCCAGCCAGTTTTCAGAAGGAATCAAGTCTAAATATCTTTGAACGTATTTTTGAAAATCAGTCATAAATTATGAATAATAAGTAATTGGTAATGAGTAATATTTTAGTAACAATTAAGATTTCGTAAACTGTTACACTGGTAAATTGTTACATTATGAAATCTTCCATTCGTAAAAATTCACTTCATCGTAGATTTCGAATCCGCAGCTTGGGTAAAGCTTGTTTCCGATATCATTGGATTTTCCGGTTTCCAGAAGAATTCCGGCGGCATCGGTTGATTTTGCAAGTTCTTTGGATGCTTCAATCAATTGTTTTGAAAAACCTTTTCCACGGGAATTTTCATTCACATATAAATCATTCAAAAGCCAGTATCTTTT
Organism: Chryseobacterium sp. VD8; assembly: GCF_037149975.1. Lineage (NCBI taxonomy): Bacteria > Pseudomonadati > Bacteroidota > Flavobacteriia > Flavobacteriales > Weeksellaceae > Chryseobacterium > Chryseobacterium sp. VD8. Next base: position 1,069 of record NZ_JBBCQL010000190.1, read on the forward strand.
CATTCTTGTGGAAGAAAATAACGGATACAACTGAACAAAACCGACTAATTTCCCTTCATTTTCGGCAACAAAAATTTCGGAATCGTTATTTTCAATTCTTTCTGTTAAAAATTTTTCTGCGGCAGGAATATCGGAATCTTTATGGTAAAAAATTCTGTACTGATCGAACAGTTCAGCTAATTGCTGTACATCTGTAAGTTGCGCTTTTCTTGTCATAATGGGAATTTAAAAATTTGTCAAAGCAAAAAAAAAATTCATAAAGCTTTGACAAAGTAGATTATAAGTGATGGTCGTAGCTGAGAACACGTTTCATTTTCCAGTCTTTTCCGTCCAGAATCCAGAGAATGGTAAATTTTGCACGGCTTCCCTTGTTCCATTTTCCGTTGTAAAATTCAGCAAAATCATGCTCTCCTTCCTGAATAAAAGCATACAAAACATTATTGTTGTACAAAGGATATACTTTCATGGAATCTGGAATCAGTTCGCGTTTCACTTTATTGGGTCCGCCACAAATATTATTTTTAATGGAGGCTTTGAAGGCTTCTTTTCCGGAAGTAATTCCACCTTTGTCATGGTAGAATTCCAGGTCGTTGCTAACGATAGAATCATAATGAGAAAGATCACATTTATTAAATCCGACATCGAATATCAGACTGTCTAATTTTTTCGCCGTTTTGTGCAGTTCGTCGGTATTTTTTACCTGAGAAAAGGCAATCTGGCTTACCATTAACATGAATAAAATCTGGATCTTTCTCATTATGTTTTTATTTTAAAATAATTAATAATTTGTTTTTAACGCAAAGTCCGCAAAGATTTTTTGACTACTAAACGCTTTTAAGTTCGAAGGTACTTCGACAAGCTCAGCATAAACTATTCAGTCAGCAAAGACCTCAGCGAAAATTTTAATTATTACTTTGTATTAAGAAAAAGCTCTTTCCAGATCTGCGATAAGATCTTCTGCATCTTCGATTCCTACGCTTAAACGAACCAAATCGTCTGTAATTCCCAATTCTGCGCGTTTTTCTGCAGGAATGGAAGCATGAGTCATCAAAGCAGGATGATTCGCAAGAGATTCTACTCCCCCCAAAGATTCAGCTAAAGTGAATACTTTTACTCTTTCTAAAAATTTGATGGCATCTTCTTTTTTACCTGATTTGAAAGTGAAGGAAACCATTCCTCCGAAATCTTTCATTTGAGATTTTGCGAGTTCGTATTGCGGATGAGATTCTAATCCAGGGTAGATTACCTGATCAACAGCAGGATGAGATTCAAGGTATTTTGCAACAGCCATTCCGTTTTCAGAATGTCTCTGAACTCTTAAAGCCAGTGTTTTAATTCCTCTCAATACTAAATAAGAATCGTGAGGTCCTAAAATTCCTCCGCTTGCAAACTGAATGAAGTGTAATTTCTCTCCAAGTTCCGCATCTTTTGCAATTAAAGCTCCCGCAATAACATCGGAGTGACCTCCCAAATATTTGGTTGCAGAGTGCATTACGATATCAGCTCCCAGATCAATCGGTCTCTGAAGATAAGGCGTTGCAAAAGTGTTATCCACTGCAACCAGAATATCTTTTCCTTTGGCAACTTCAACAACCGCTTTAATGTCTACCAGTTTCATTAAAGGATTGGTTGGCGTTTCTACCCAGATCAATTTTGTTTTATCTGTAATAACGTCATTGATTTTAGAAACATCATCAAAATTCACGAAGGTAAATTTCAACTGATATTTTTCGAAAAGTCTGGTGAACATTCTGTACGTTCCTCCGTACAAATCGTCTACTGCAACCACTTCATCTCCCGGATTTAATAATTTTAAAACACAGTCGATTGCCGCCAGACCGGAACCGAAAGCCAAACCTCTCGCTCCGTTCTCAATGCTTGCCAAAGAGTCTTCCAAAGCCTGTCTTGTAGGGTTTGCCGCTCTGGAATATTCGTAACCGGAATGTATTCCCGGGCTTTTCTGTGCGAAGGTAGACGTTAAAAATACAGGTACATTCACTGAACCTGTTGCAGATTCATGATGCTGTCCTCCGTGTATTACTTTTGTATTAAAATTCATTGTTTTATATTTTTGATTTGAAGCTGGATGATGGAAGCTGGATGCTTTTGTAAACTTCCAACATCAGGCTTCCGTCATCCCGCTTTTTTACATTTTTATCGCCGATTTTACTGCGAACTCTTCTGCCATCTGCTCCAACCATTGTGCCACATCTTCTTCACCGGTTGCTCTTTGGTAAGTGTTTCCCATAGAAACAAGCACCTGATGAATAAACATTTTCATCTGATCCACCGGCATTTCTTTTGTCCAGAGATCAATTCTCAAAGCTTCCATATTTTTTTCGTCCCAAACAGAGATCATGGTTGCTTTTGTTTCTTCTTTTTCAATTCCTCCGTCCTGTGCGTTCCAGGTAATGTTTTCCGGAATGTGGTTTTCATCCAGTTCTACATCTATCGTAATCTGAGTTTTTCTCATAATTTTCTATTTATTCTACTATATATTGTTTGCCGAATATTTTACATTCAGCGTATTATTTTACTTTCGGTTTATAGCCGGACTGATTAAAGATCACGGTTGCATCTAATCCTAAGAAATCCTGAAGTTTGGTTTCCGGTTTTTGCTTCAGATATTCTTTACAGATCTGCCATCCTGTGAAAATGGCAATCTGCGGAGAAGATTCGTTATCAATTTCCGTATAAAATTTCGAGAATGGTCCCGGAGCGATAAAACGGTCTTCCAATCTGTGATCGTCTCCAAAAATGATATTATTTTCCACGAAATAATTCCAGATATTGGCTTCGTTGGAAACTGCCCATTCATACTGTTTCTGGGTGTAGTTCATTTTCAGATATTCCGGATATGTGGGTAAAAAAGCGTCTTTAAGAATCATGATTTTACCGTTGAGAATCATCATATCGATAAATTTCTGATGATCCGGAGATTCTTTCACAAAACCTTCCGCGAAAATCTGTGCTACTTTCGGAACTATATTATTCGGGTTCATGGATTTCTGGAAGTACATTTCCAGCCCTTTATAATTGGGATTTCCCTCTCCCATAAAGCCTGTCATATCAATAAAAAGCTGATTTCCTTTGGCATCATAAAAAATAGGATCCTGAATCATCTGCAAAGCCGATGAAAATAAAAATACTTTCGGACTTTTAAAGGAAGGAAAATAAAATCTGATGTGCGAAAACAAATCCTGAAGATCGGTCTGCAGTTTTTTCTGATCTATTTTTGCAGCTGCTTCCTTGTAAATTTTAATTTCTTCAGGATCTGCTCTTCTTTTGGCAAAATCTGCATCGCTTACTGTTCCCTGGAACCAAGGAAATTTAGCTTTAAAACTTTCCGACGAAACATTCGGATCGTAAAGTTCCTTGGAAATATCTGTGATTTCTACTTTTTCCGCGGGAGTTGTAATCTCTACGTTCCATTGATTCTGAGATTCTTTTTTACAGGAATTCAATCCTAAAATTAATACCAAAGAAAGTGCAGTAATTCTGAAAATCTTCATACTTTTACATGAAATTTAAGTGTACAAAAATACGGATTTAAACATAATATAATGTGATGAAAAATAAAATAATTCCGGTGCTTATTCTGATTTTCTCTGTATCCTGTTTCTATAGCCAAAGCCTTATTTTTAAGGATAAAAATCTTGAAAAAGCAGTGATAGAAAATTCTGATCTCAACAAAGACGGCAAAATAAATCAGTTTGAAGCCGAAAGGATTGAAAATTTATTTTTAGTGAATAAAGGGATTACAAATACCGAAGACCTCGCGTATTTTAAAAATGCTAAAATGATCGTGCTGGACGACAATAGTATTACAAATCTTTCCCTGAAAAATATGGATCATCTCCAGCTTTTTTCCTGTACAGGATGTAAAATATCAAATTTTAAAGCTGAAAATCTTAAAAATCTGGCTTCCCTATATCTCGACAATAACCAGATTGAAAATATTTCGCTGAAAACGACGCCAAGAATTGACCAATTAACCGTATCTTTAAATAAAATAAAGACCATTGATGTGAGTTCGCTCAAATATCTGAAAAAACTAAATCTTGAGCATAATCTGATTCAAAAACTGGATATTTCCAAAAACATGAATCTGGAAACCTTAAATGTGATGAAAAATCCGCTGAAGGAAACAGACATCAAAAAAGGGGCAGCCAATGTAACGATTTTCGGATTTCAGCAACAGTAATTTTATGTATTTAGAAACACAAAGACTTATTCTGAGAAAATTTGAAGAAACAGATGCAGAACGTCTGTTTCTCCTCGATTCCGATCCTGAAGTAATGAAATACATCGGAGTACCTCCTCTTTCCGACGTCAGCGAATCTGAAAATGTGATTAAAATGATTCAGCAGCAATATCTTGATAACGGTGTCGGAAGACTCGCTGTAATTGAAAAAGAAAGCGGACTGCTGATCGGCTGGAGCGGACTGAAATTAATTACTCAGGAAATAAACGGTTACAATAATATTTATGATCTCGGATATCGTTTCATCCCGGAATACTGGGGAAAAGGTTATGCGCTGGAATCGGCAAAAGCTTCGCTTGATTTTGGATTTCATGATCTGAAAGCTGAAACCATTTACGCTCACGCTCATTCTGAAAACGAAGGTTCCAATCATATTTTAAGAAAATTAGGCTTCGAAAAAACCGGCGAATTCACCGAACCGGACGGAATCTGCTTCTGGTATGAGCTTCAACATCAAAATTACATCAAATAAACATTCAGAATTTTTAATTTTGAATTCCTTTAAATAAAAACAGACAAAAATATAAACAATGCAGACACAAAAAGTTATAGATCATATTGTAAACTGGCTGAAAGATTATGCAGTAAAAGCAAAAGTAAACGGATATGTAATCGGAGTTTCGGGAGGTGTGGATTCGGGTGTCGTTTCTACTCTTTGTGCGATGACCGGACTTGAAGTTCTGGCTCTGGAAATGCCGATCCGTCAAAAAGCAGATCAGGTAAACAGAGCGCAGGATCATATTGAGGATCTGAAAAATAAATTTCCAAACGTAAAATCAGAAACCGTTAACTTAACTCCTGTTTTCGAAAGTTTTGAAAATATTGTCAGTGCACATTCAGAAGGAAATCCCAATAACAATCTGGCTCTTGCGAATACAAGATCACGTTTCAGAATGCTGAATTTATACTATTTCGGACAGCTTCACGGACTTTTAGTGTGTGGAACAGGAAATAAAGTGGAAGATTTCGGAATCGGTTTCTACACCAAATACGGCGACGGCGGTGTGGATGTTTCTCCAATCGCGGATCTTTACAAAACGGAAGTTTACGAATTAGCAAGAGCTTTAAATTTAATTGAAAGCATTCAGAATGCAATTCCTACGGACGGACTTTGGGATGCCGAAAGAACGGACGAAGACCAGATCGGGGCAACCTACCCTGAACTGGAAAAAATCCAGAAAGAATACGGAACAAAAACAGCAGAAGATTACGAAGGCAGAGATAAAGAGGTTTTCCTGATTTTCGACAGAATGCATAAAGCGGCAAAACATAAAATGGTTCCGATTCCGATCTGCGATATTCCTGAAGACTGGAGAACTAATTAATTTAACAATCTATCAGTCTAACAATGTAACAATTCATTGTTAAACTGAAAGATTCATACATTAAAGTTGTCTAAACTATTTCAGACTTAACCGCAAAAATCACAAAAGATGAACTAAACTTTTATAATTATAAATGAAAAAGTTCACAATAGTTTTTAAAAATCTTTGGTTTTTATTCTTTTGAGCGCTTTGGTTATTATAGAATTCACTTTTAGATTGTCTTTTGTACTTTTGCGATTTAATAAAAGTTTAAACAAACTTATTGTTGCATTTTTTAATTTAATACTATGAATGGTAAAATAAGATCTGTATTTTTCATTTGTTTAGGGCTTCTTTTCGGGATGTCTGTAATGTACGTTTATAATAACTTCATTGCGGATAAAAAGGAAATTTCCTCTAAAAATCCAAGAATTGAATACGGCAGTTCTGAGATTTCGGGTTCGGCATATTCGAATCAGGAATCTATCGACCAGTTGACGGAAGAAAGGAAGGTTATTGCTTACGTTAAACAAAATCATCAGCTTCCTGAGTATTACATCACCAAAAATGAAGCAAGAAAGATGGGTTGGAATCCTTCCAAAGGAAATTTGTGTGAGGTTTTGCCGGGAAAAGCAATTGGCGGAGATCACTTCAGCAACAGGGAAAGAACATTACCTGAAGATGAAAAGTATTTTGAAGCGGATGTAAACTATCATTGCGGAAACAGAAATGCAGACCGGATTGTTTTCACGAAAGACGGTGATGTTTATCTGACTAAAAACCATTATAAGAGTTTTGAAAAGCAGTAATTGTTGATCATTGCGAGGAACGAAGTTAGCCTGTGCTGAGCTCCTTGCCATGACTTACTAACTGATTTAAAATTAAAATAAAGTTATGAGTACAATATATATAGATTTTACGGACATCGGAGATTATGAAGATTTCTATGCCCAACTGAAAGAAAAGATCAAACTTCCTGAGCATTTCGGAGATAATCTGGATGCACTTTCTGATGTAATTACAGGAGAATTGGAAATGCCTCTTCATATTGAATTTGTAAATATGACGGTCGATCAGCTGGAAACTTTTGAAGATCTTCTTCTCACGCTCGAAGATGCTGAGGAAGAAATGGAAGACTTCACTTTCACTTATTTTCTCGAACAGTATGAAGATGACGATGATGATCTGGTTGAAGACCAAGAATAAAATAAATGACAAAAAACGCGGAATAATCTGCGTTTTTTTATTTAATAAAGTTTTTAATATCTAATGAAAATACTCAAAATACTGCTGATTCATCACTTAAAATCAAGGCATCTTTAAGGCATCTGTGTGGTATTAATAAATTTTTAACAAACCTTTCAAATTGTTAATTTTAGATCAAATTAATAATAAAGGCTTATGATCATTTGTGAAAACCTTTTGTTTTCTCATGGCGCTGAACTCCAACACTATAATTCCGGCGATTATATTTTTAAAGAAGAAAGCACTCCAAAATATTATCTGCAGATAAAGTCCGGAACGGTAAAATTAAGCAGCTTTCTGGAAGACGGCAAGGAATTTATCCATGGAATTCCTTTCGATGGTCACTGCTTTGCCGAAACATATATTTTCCACAGCAGAAAGTATGCAGTAAGTGCTGTTGCGGTTACAGATTGCGAAATCATCAGGCTGGAAAAAAATAAACTGATTAAACTCGTATTAGAAAAGCCCGAACTTCTCCTTAAAATATATTCTTACACTGCGGACAGAATGCGCTACAAACATATTACTTCGGCTCCGTTTTCTTTCCGGGATCCGATTACAAAGCTTAATCTTCTTATGTCCCACGTAAAAGCTCATTTCGGTTTTGAAGAACAGTTTTCTTTTCCGGTTCCTTACACCAGACAGCAATTAGCCTCGCTTACAGGAATGCGCATAGAAACTGTGATCCGCGCAATCAAAAAAATGGAACAGCAAAACATTGTAAAAATAGACAACAGTAAAATTTTTATTTAAAAAAATCCTTAACCAAACAGTCAAGGATTCATTATCTTTTTTGAGTAAAATATTATTTGCCAATAACTTCCGTAATCGGATTCCCGACATTTCCACTCGGAAACTGTATTTTAAGCAGTGAAGAAACGGTAGGTGCAATATCCGTCATGAAATAAGCTTTATTGCTTTCACCATGCTGAATTCCCCATCCCATAAAAATTAACGGAATATGCGAGTCGTAAGAATTCCATACGCTGTGCGTTGTTCCTGTTTTTGAATACGGAGGAAGCATGGAATCGTGTGAACTCAACTGGATATCACCACTTCTCTGCCTGTTAATCCCATTGATAATTCTTTGTTTAATCGGTTCAGGGATAGAAGATTCTGAAACTTTATTTACAGGAACAGCATATAAATCTGAAGGATCACTCTC
>NZ_JBBCQL010000191.1:0-9011 GCF_037149975.1 Chryseobacterium sp. VD8
AGCCTCTGGACAACTGTATTTCAGAATTAAAATCTCAGAGAGAATATGATGAAGTCATTTATCTTACGCCGGATGGAGTTACTCTGAATCAGAAAATTGCGAATACACTTTCCATTAAAAATAATCTGATTTTCTTGTGTGGGCATTATAAAGGTATTGATCAGCGTGTAAGAGATCTGCACATCACGAAGGAAATTTCCATAGGCGATTATGTTCTTACCGGCGGAGAATTGGCAGCCTGCGTTCTTGCAGATTCTGTAATCCGGCTGCTTCCGGGTGTTCTGAATGATGAACAAAGTGCTTTAACGGACAGTTTTCAGGACGATCTTTTATCTCCTCCAATTTATACAAGACCTGAAGTTTACAAAGGTCTGGAAGTTCCAAAAGTTTTACTGAGCGGAAATTTTGCCAAAATTGAAGAATGGAGGCACGATGAAGCGGTAAGAATCACCACAGAAAAACGTCCGGATCTCCTTTAAAATAGATAAAACCTATCGTTGTCCTAAATTTGCAACTAATTTTTTTTATAAATTTTTACAGCAGCAAACAATAGTTGTTGTTTAAAAATGGTTGAAAAAATTCTTATTACCTAGCTGTTCATAGAATTTATTCTACAGAAAAATTAAATTTAAAAATACCGTTTTATTTTGGGCCTAAAGCATATATTAGATTGTGCATAATATTTTTAATTAAATTTATCTATTTGATTTAAATAATTCTTTTAAATGCTTATATTTGAATAATAAATTAATTTTGCAAATTTGTTAAAATTATTAACGATATATTAAATAAAATAATAAATTTACATATTCATTTTAAATAAAAAAAGGTAATTGTTTGAAATCAGAAAATGTGCTAATGGAGTTGTTTAGTTTTTACAACGTTGAAAACTTATTTTTACCGGATCCGAAACCAATGCACAAGTTGGACCCAACTATATCGGGACTCAGGAACTGGGATGAGGGAAGATACCGGAACAAACTTTCAAAAATTGCACATGTTTTCAGGCTCATGAAGGAAGAGAATGGAGTATTGCCTTTTATAATCGGTCTTTCCGAAGTTTCCGGAAGGAAAGTTCTGGAGGATCTTGTGAAGATGGAACCTTTTAATTCAGAGTATGGAATTGTGCATTACAATTCTATGGACGAAAGAAGGGTAGATGTTGCCTTATTATATGATAAAAGCAAAGTAGAAATAATAGATTCTGAAGCTATTACATTCTTCTTTGAAATTATAAACAGAAGCACAGAAAATTACGATACAACAAGAGATATTCTTTATTCGAAAGTAAGATATAAAGGAGAGATTATTAATATTTTTATTGCACACCTTCCCTCTAAGCGCGAAAAAGATATTAATAAGCCCAAAAGAGCCTTTATACTTTCTGAGATCCGTGAAAGAATTTTAAATGTTGTAAACAATAGCAAAGAAAATGTAATTCTGTGCGGTGATTTTAATGAAAACCCAGATGATGAAAATTTAGTAAAAATTCTTTTTGACGATGCAGGAGTAAAAATATTGGAAAATCCTTTCCAGCATCTGTTTTCCACAAGAAATTATTCTACTTTTCATTATAAATCGGGACTGCTGTACGATCAGATCATTTTATCGAAGTCGTTCTTTAATGATGATCATGTTCTTGAATTTCAGGAAGCAAAAATATTCAATTCTGAAAAACTCAGCAGCCGAGACAGAAAGTTTGCAGGCAGACCTTACCGAACGTATGCGGGAACAAGGTATTTGGGAGGCTACAGCGATCATTTTCCGGTTTTTATAAAATTAGGGATTTGTAAACAGATGTAAAAACATAAATAAAGTAGAAAGAATGAAAAATTCAAACAACACGAGTTATCAGTTAGATTCAATTGACAAGGAAATAATTTATATGCTGATGGATAATGCCAAATCATCATTAGCTCATATTTCAAAAAATGTAGGAATCTCCACGACGGCGGTTCACCAAAGAATAAAAAAACTTGAACAGGCAGGGGTTATAGAAAACTCCATATCCTTTCTGAATCCTAAAAAAATAGGATACAAAGTAATTTCTTACATTGGTGTATTTCTGGATCAGCCAAGCCATTATCCGGATATGGTAAAATCCCTGAAAGATATTAATGAAGTGGTAGAAGCGCATTATACCACAGGAAATTATACCATTTTCCTTAAAGTTCTTTGTAAAGACAACGATCATCTAATGCAGATTCTTAGTAAACTTCAGCAATTGAAAGGCGTTATAAGAACAGAAACTTTCATATCTTTGGAGCAGGGTATTTACAGACAACTGAAAGTATAATAGATTATGAATATTGCACAATATCTGGATTCAACATATTTGAAAACACCTGCACAGTCAGGACTTTCACAGGAAGAAACTTTACAGAAAGATATCGAACTTACACAGGAAGCGATCGATCACGGTATTTTTGCCGTAATGATCCGTCCGGATTATGTTTCTGAGATTAAAAAGTATATTCAGGAAAAAAATTCAGATGTTGTCGTAGGAACGGTGATTGGGTTTCATGAAGGAACCTGCTCTGTAGATGAAAAACTTACAGAAGCTGAAAAAGCAATTGCTGATGGAGCAGATGAACTGGATTTTGTGATCAATTACAATGCTTATCTGAAAGGTGGTCTTGAGCTTGTAAAAAATGAGTTTGTAAAATGCACCAGGCTTAGTCTGGAACATCACAAAATTGCAAAATGGATCATTGAGATTGCTGCTTTAACCAATGAGCAGATTGCTGATCTTACCAAAAATATTTCTATTTGGGCAGAAGAGAACTTTTCCGAAAATGATTTATCTAAAATTTTTGTGAAGTCTTCCACAGGCTTTTACGAAACAAAAGACGGAAAACCTAACGGAGCAACATTTGAAGGAATAAAAATTATGCTCGATAATGCAGGAAAACTTCCTGTAAAAGCTGCGGGCGGAGTAAGAACTCCGGAAGATGCAGAAAAAATGATTAATCTTGGAGTAAAAAGAATCGGGACTTCTTCGGCATTGGCTTTAATTAAAAATCAAACGTCTTCGGAAGGATACTAGATAAAAAACTAAACAATGAAAATAAAAAACCATCAACTTACTATTGATGGTTTCATTTTTTATGCCTGTTGTGCTAAATATTCTGTGTAAAACTCCTGTGTTTCTTTAATCAGCACATCCATTTCTTCTAAAGTGAATACTTCTAAAAATTTCTTTCTGAAATCTTTAAAGTGAGGAACTCCACGGAAATAATTGCTGTAATGCTGTCTCATTTCCACCAGTCCTAATCTTTCGCCTTTCCATTCTGCACTCCATTCTGCATGCTGACGAACCGCCAGTAAACGGTCTTCGATGGCAGGAGCCGGTAAATGCTCTCCGGTTTTAAAGAAATGCTTGATTTCGTTAAAAATCCAGGGATATCCAATCGCTGCACGACCAATCATGATTCCGTCGCAGGCATATTTCTGTTTGTATTCTAACGCTTTCTCAGGAGAATCAATATCACCATTCCCGAAAATCGGGATTTCAATATTAGGATTTTGCTTAATTCTTGAAATATGTTCCCAGTCCGCTTCACCTTTGTACATCTGCGCGCGGGTTCTCGCATGAATGGTTAATGCTTTGATACCTGTTTCCTGAAGACGTTCTGCCACTTCATCAATATTAATGGAAGTGCTGTCCCAGCCTAAACGTGTTTTTACCGTTACAGGAAGACTTGTAGACCGTACTACGGCTTTGGTAAGACGAACCATCAGATCAATATCCTTCAAAACTCCTGCTCCAGCTCCTTTGCATACAACTTTTTTTACAGGACATCCGAAATTGATATCAACAAGATCCGGATTTACCGTTTCCACAATTCTTGCAGACATAGCCATTGCTTCTTCATCACCTCCAAAAATCTGAATTCCGACAGGTCTTTCGTAATCGAAAATATCAAGTTTCTTACGGCTCTTGATGGCATCACGAATTAACCCTTCCGAAGAGATAAACTCCGAATACATTAAATCTGCTCCGTGCATTTTGCAGAGTCTTCTGAACGGCGGATCACTCACATCTTCCATCGGTGCAAGCAAAAGCGGAAATTCCGGCAGTTCTATATTGCCAATTTTTATCATGGTGCAAATTTACGAATTTCTGAGCATTTCAGAATTTGATAATTTCTATTAATGTAATTGCTGTCAATAAGAAGTGCAGAAAATGAAAATCTTCCGGAAAATTATAATACTAAGCAAGAAATCTAAAACCCTCAAATCCTCAAACTCTCCAACACAAAAACTCTCCAATTCAAAACCCACCGACTTTAGAAACTCGCCTTCACCTGCATACTTCCGATATGAATCGTACGGTCTCCGGAATTTCTGCCTTCATAATTTAAATTTAGCTGAAGAAAAGAATTAATTGCCTGCTGAATGAAAACACTCCAAACCTGATTTTTCCCCGGTTTTAATCCATCCAACATCTGGTTTCCGACAATGCTGAAATTATTGCCGTTGAAATTATTATTGATGAATGAGAAATTTCCTCTGATAGACGTTTTTCTGCGTTCCCACTGAATCGTTCCCGTAACATCAAAAGCTTTGAGGAATTCTTCTCCATCCACTCTCTGTTTCTGGCGGAATGCCGAAGAAAGTTCTGCCTGAATGGCATCGGTAAACTTATAGGTTGCTTTTGGTTTTGTTTCAAAATTATTCAGACGGTAATCTCTTGTAGAAAATAACTGTGAAGAATTTTGAATATCATGAACCGAATTTTCCCAGTCGATACGGAATTCTTTATTAAACCAATAGCCGATATTCAGGAAATGCGAAACCTGTTCACGCTCTTCATTACTGAAATTTGCATTGATGAGGTTATCATTGGAGATGAAACGGTAATTTCCATTCCAGCCGGATTTGTCGGTCGGACTGAACTGTGCGGAAGCCAGAATATTCTGATTTTTAAGAATCATGTCATCACTCTTCTCAAAAGGATTCAAAACCAGAACTTTATCTTTTTTGAAGAATGAATTTTGTGAGTTTAATGAAATATTGAAATTCCAGCGTTTTAAAAATTTATTCTCAGAATTAAAAACAATCGATGGATTCACAAATAAAGCGAGCTGAATTTTATTTTTATTGGAAGGGATATAACGCACGGAATTCGTGTAAATTCTGATGTATTGCGCCAAATCGGAATATTCGGCAATTTCAAATTCATCAAGCTGCTGAACGCCATCTCCGTTGTAATCCGTCCATTTGTAAATTCCCTGTCCGTCCGTCACTTTAATATACTGAAATTCCCTTTGTGCTTCCTGTCCGTTCCCAAGTTCATAGAAAGCCTGCAAACGCATTCCGTTCTTGAAAAGCTGCTGATTATAAAGAATATTTCCGACAACGAAGTCATTGTTTCTCGAAAGATCCACATCCTGATTCTGATAAAAGAACTTTCTGTAGTGGAGTAGGGCATTTAACGTTGTTTTTTCTGTTTTGATGATCTGGCTTTCTGCCATAATTCCCAAAATATTATTCATGTTCTGAAGTCGGTTGTCCCGCACAGAATCATTGTCGCGTATATAAACCTTTGCCAAAAGTTTGGTTCTTGTACTGTCTCCGATTTTTTTCTGAACAAAAAGTTCTTTCCAGCTGAAACTGGTAACATCCATCAGTTGAGTATCATTGTACTTCTTTTCGTTGTGTTCCATGCTTCCGCCAATTGCCCAGCTTCCTTTTTTGCCGGTAAACTCTGTGGAAACTCCGCCTCTGATGAATTTTGTGTCCTGAAGTACAGCATTGGTATTCAGATAAGATAAATTTCCTTTTGTGAAAAATTTACCGCTGATCCATCCAAAATCCAGATCATTCTTTATGCCTTTATAGGTTTCCTGCTCATCGAGATAATTGATTCTGTAATTTAAGGTAGATTTATTGTTCCATTTATTCAAAAAGCTGAAAATAAATCTGTTCTGTGTTCTTCCGCTGAATTCCTGCGTCAGATTGAAATCTCTGGAGAATTCCACATCATTAATTCGGTCTAAAATATGAAACTGCTTGTCTATGTATTGATATTCGAAATTCGGAGTTCCTTTCCAGTTGTTTTTGGTGAAGGTTTTATTTCCGAAAACTCTCCATGCATATCCTATATTCTGCTGAGAATCTTTTGATGAAAATAAATTAACATCATAATTGCTCAAAGATATGTCGGCTCCTATTTTTCCGTCTTTCAATAAATATTCCGAATTTACAGAATACACCTGCGATTTTTCCGGTGAAGGAAGTTTCCTTACGGCACGATAATCTCCCATGTTGGGACCAACGTATGCGAAAACACGACCGTTGTTGGTGGTCTGTGTAATTTTGTAATCTCCTAAATTAGCCCCGAAATAGGTGTAAGAAACACTGTACAAAGTTTGTGTGGCATCGGTTGAAAACTCATAATAATTTCCTCCCGAACCCTGAACCAGTTTGTATAAGATTTTATTGACGTCATATTCTGTCACCACTCCGGAAGGAGCATACATTAAATTCGGATTGTTTCCGGCTTCTGCAAGAATATGCTGATCTTCCTGTGAAAGATTTAAAGAAAGCGGTGCGTTTTTATTGTCGTTTTCCATAAACCAGTTTAGTCCCAGCTTAAGCTTTTCCCTTTTATGCTCAACTTTTCCGGTAAATAAATACCTTGAGTAATTTCTATTGGTATAATTATAAGATATGGTGATGAAATTCTGTTGGAAAATCGGTCGGAAGCTGGTAAAAGTAACTTCTCCGGTGTTGTAATTGATGATGTAATCCTGATTTTCACCACGCTTCATGAGAATACCATCGATGAAAACCTGTTCAGAGCCCGAAATTAAGGTGATAAACTGTTCGCCATTTTTTCCGGTTAAACGGTAAGGTCCCTGATTTCCTTCCACCCCCTGAAAACGGATTCTGTGAAACTCACTTCGCGCAACGCCCATCGAAACATCCACAAATGTTTTGTTTTCTTTCCCGAATTCTGTCTGAAATTCGAGTCCCATGCTTCTTCGCTGATATTTAGCGAAATAATTTTTAGCTTCAACCAAATCCAGATGTCCAGCTCTCAATATCGATTTATCCTTGATATTGAGCTGCATATAAATTTTGTCGAATTCCTCAAGCGTTTGTGTATATCCATCCGCCTGAATCGGGAGATTGTGATCCGAAATACTCGCAAGAATAGTTACATCCTTTGAAAGTCTTCCGGAAATCTGCAAATCCATAGAGCTTTGTACAGACTGTCCCTGATTGTTACCAAATGTAATTCCGCGAATGATAGATCCTTTAGAGTTTAATTCCCCTAAAAATCTTTTTTTATCATTTTTTGCAAGAACACCTTCATCTACAATAATTCTGTTATTGGTTTTTATAAAATCCAGCGTGTCTTTTGCAAAAATATCCTGCTCAAATCTGGCTGCGAGAATGCTGTCCTGTTTAAGGCTGTCATTTTTAAGATTGGATTGCGGAAGATTGGGATTTTTCCATGTAAATATCTGGGCATTTCCTGAAAACATGCCCACGAACAACAATACGAATATCAGAATAAAATTTCGCAAATCTTAAAAATAATGCGTAAAAATACTTAAAAATACTTTATGGAAAGGGTTTTAGTATTATTAACAGAAAATTAACCTAATTATTGTATTACTAAAAAAAAATGGCGTAATTTTGGCTTGTAAATTATTAATAATTAAATTTTTGAATCATGAAAAAGATTTACTCTCTATTTGCTGCAGTACTATTTGCTATTACAGCTTCAGCACAAACCACTATTTATACTGAAAATATGGGAACTACTGCGTCTGGAAATCCTCTTGTTACTGCTTTTACTGGTTGGCAAAACACTACTCCTATTGCATACTCAGGAACTGCAGATGTTAGAACCACAGGTGCATCTACCGGATATACAGGTGCTTCAGGCAGTGATTGTATATTCTTTGCGGCAGCAGGAGGAAGAACCTTTATTGTTAGTGGGATTAACACTTCTGCAGCGTCATCTTCAAATCTTCAGCTTAATTTTGGATTTTCCTCTTCCCAAGCAAGCAAGAATTTAACTGTAGAAACATCTACTGACGGAGGAGCAAACTGGTCTCCATTGGTTACTGTATCTAACGCCAACACATCATGGGCATTGAAGACAGTAACTTCAGGTATTCCGGCTAACTCTAATTTATCTTTAAGATTTACTGGTCTTGACGCTTCCTCTGGCGGAATGAGAATTGATGATGTATCTATTATAAATAATGCAGGAACTTTAGCTGTTACAGATTTATCTACTGTAAAAGGAGGTAACTTTGTTAAAAATACTTTCGTTAAGAATGATGAAATTACTTTCGGATCTGCAGCTAAAGATGTAAAAGTATACAATATGTTAGGACAAATTGTTAAAACAGCTTCAGTAAAAGAAAATGAGTCTTTAAGCGTTGCTGAATTACAAAAAGGAAACTACATCGTTACAGGTACTGTAAACAATAAACCAGTTTCTCAAAAAATCCTGAAAGACTAATTTGGCTCTTAAGCATTAAAATAAATAAAAGCCTCAGATTTCAAATCTGAGGCTTTTTTATGAAGTAATTTCAGTTATTTTTTAATACCAACCTCTCCTCGCTGCATTAATAATAGAATTCAGATTAAGAATTAAAGTATATCTTATTCTTTTTCCGTAATCTTTAAAGCCGGGTTCAAAACCTAAAGAAGATTGCACCGGAAGATAAATTTCAAGGAAATCCGGGATAATTCTTACTTTTACGCCACTGTCCCAGATAAATTTCGTCGATTGATTTTTGTTGTCATAAACTCCTGCATCTGCATAGACGTGGAAAATTTTCCACACACTTGTATCTACATTTACCGAAGTAATCCATTTATTTACGCTTCCGGGAATGAAAGATTTAAATCCTCCGTCTGCCAAAACATACTGCTGGGAAAGAATTCCTCCTGTCGCACTTTGTCCGAGTAAATTATAGGAAAAAGAATAGTCTGAAACTCTGGAAATCCCGTAATTGAAAGTATTATTTCTTGTATTGTTT
>NZ_JBBCQL010000192.1:0-9005 GCF_037149975.1 Chryseobacterium sp. VD8
TCCTACAGCCTTTCTGAATTTTAATTGTCTTAAACAAAGAATGATTTAACTAAAAAAACATTAATTGTATCAATCATGAAGAAAAATCTACTGTTATTATTTTTAACAATCGTTGTAAATTTTTTGAATGCACAAAGCATTACTTTCATTTCGGAAAAAACCAATAAACCACTTCCTAAGATTTCGGTGTTTGGGAAAGACGGAAGTATTGTAGCCTACTCTGATATTGATGGAAAAATAGACAAACTATCCATAAAACCGGATCAGGAAAAGTTTCAGCTCATCTACGATAATATGTCTGTTGCTACTTTGTCCTATGCAGATTTCGACAAAGAAATCATTAAAGTGGATGACAGAATAAAAGATATCGAACGTGTGATCATAAAAAATAATAAACCCGCAAAATATATTTTTGTAAAAGGAAACTTTAACTCTTACGTTACCGTAAACAATAAGTTAAACTGCTACACAGACGGAATCATTACTTACATTTTTGATAATGAAACAAAAAAACTGAAAAGTGCCGATGTAGAACAATACAGAGCATTCAGGATTGAAGACAAAAATGTTGATAAAAAATTGACAGCATCCTTTGATTATGGCAAAATGATGAATGTACCTGAGATGAAAGACGTTGGAAATATTCAGGAATATAAAAAAAGAAATGCCGTCATTAAAGAACTGAAAGGTGACCGGAAAGATCAGATCGAAATTGCTCACAGTGCTTTACAGGAAAAAGAAGTAAACTTTTTAGGATACCGTTTTTACGATGTAAGAGTAATCTCAAATGCTTCTTACGAAAAAGAAAGCAATAAAACCTTAAGAGATCTTCTGGAATTTAACGATATTCGATTTATCAAATTAAAGCACAAAAGTGAGCCAGACTACAACCAGTTGATCTATTACAGCAATTTTTATCCTGTGGAAATAGAATTCAGAAATGATAAAGATATCGAAAGTGTAAATTTGAATACCAATAAAAGCAATTACACAACAAAATATTGGGAAGATCCGTCTTTTCCGAATATGCAGACTGTTTTCAGTTCATTTTTCAGAGATCAGCTAAAAGAACAACAAAATAAAAAATAAAATCCTCTATTAATAATGGTTTTATTATTTTTGTGGTAAACCGAAAAAAAAATGAAAAAGTTTTCTTTTCTACTAATTTTCAGCCTGTTGCTTTTCACAGCATGCAAGAAAGATCATGTAGATGCTACCAATACTAAAACTTTGCAGTCGAGTATCAATGATATGACGGCAAGTTTACCTACTATTAAGCAAATTAAATTTAACGAAGCGCTCTACATCCTAAAAACTTTTGGAGTGGAAGCTGATGGAGATGTTGCCGAACTGAAAGCTTTAGGACAGTTGATTGACGGTAAAAAAGTGCCGGAAATTATGGCAATGGCAGATCAGGTAGCACAAAAAAACGGAATCGAATGGGCAAGTACAGCACCGCCTTCATTAGGAGAAATGAATATCTTCGGAAATGACAAGGCTAAAGAAAGCGATTCGAATGACGTAAAAGCCAATTCATTGAGCATTACCACAAGACCGACAGGAGATGACGGAACCGGAGCTCCTACTGCGCTTCAAATTGTTCCGAGATTAGTTGATAACGCCGGAAATCCTGTATCCTTTACAGGAGCTGGTCTGGAAGCAACGCTGGAAGTATTCAGCAACGGAATAAAACTTTCTACGGCTAAAAATTTAATGCAGGATAATAACTTCAAAGGATTTAATTTAAAATTCTCTTCACTTCCTGCTGCTAAGGTTGTTGATAATAAAATCGACATCACGGTTTCTGTAAAAACAACTGCTAAAACTTTCAAAATGACAAAAATCGGATTGGATGTAAATCCACTTTTACTGAAAGTTCCGGCTGCACCGAAAGTAGATTCAACAGCAGTTATTCAGGATCCTGCCGTAATCGATCCGAACAATCCGAATGCGACCGTTCCTTCTGCAACAGATCCAAATGCAGCCACACCAACAACTCCTGCAGCACCTAAACAACCGGCTGCAGATCCAAAAAGCACGGTTTCAGGATTTTTAAATAACGTAAGCGCTCAAAACTTAAAAGCTGCATACAATTCTGCAAGTAACCCGAATTGGGGAAGTTATGAGTCGTTCTCGAACCCGACTTCAGGATTTGGTTCGGTGAAAAATGTAAGCGTAAAAAACATCACCACCAATGCTTCCAATGCAACTTCTGCAAGTGTAAATGCAACGTATGATGTAACGGATAAAAGTGGAAAAACAACATCTCTGAAAGCAACTTTCGGACTTAAAAACGTAAACGGAGACTGGAAAATTTCCAGCTACAAAATCAATCCGTAAAAAATGGCATCGCAGCAGCTTATCACAAAACTGGAAGAAACCATTGAAAATATTCCTGATTTTCCGATTCCGGGAATTCAGTTTAAGGACATCTCTCCTATTTTCCTGAACCCGAAACTGTATGAAGAAGTGATTGCAGATCTGGTACAATTCAGCAAAGGAAAAGTTGATGCGGTGTGCGGAATTGAAAGCAGGGGTTATCTTTTCGGGATTGCCATCGCCGTTGCATTAGAAGTTCCTTTTATTTTAATCCGAAAAGCAGGAAAACTTCCGCCACCCGTTATTTCAGAAAAATATGATCTGGAATACGGAAGTGCTGTGATTGAAACCCGTGAAGGACAGTTAAAATCCGGACAAAGAGTTCTGATTCATGATGATCTTTTAGCAACCGGAGGAACAACTGAAGCTGCCGCTAAATTGGTTGAAAAACAAGGCGCAACCGTTTCCCAATTCAGTTTCCTAATTGGATTAAAAGATTTAAAAGGCAAAGAAAAACTGAAAAAGTTTAATGCAGAAATCTATCATATTTTAGAATATTAAATTTCAAAAAATAGGACAAAATGCTCTGGAATTCGTTTTCCGGAGCATTTTTCATGATTAACTATTCACAATTCACTCATTCACTTGTAATAATTTCCTTTAATTATTCAAATAAAATCAACAATACACACAAAGTATTTTGTAAATCATTCAGAAACAATTAAATTTGCATTTCAATTTTTAATAATTTATGGCAAAAATTACAAACGAGCAGGAAGGTAAAGAAACTGTTGAGTTTTTTAAAGATCTTGACAGAGAAGCTTTAAACACAGAAAGGTTCCTTGAAAAATATTCAAAACCTTTGGGAATTGTTTTCGGACTACTTATTTTAGGAGTTCTGGGCTTCTTCGGTTACAAGCAATTTGTTGTAACTCCTAAAAATGCAGAAGCTGTAAAAAGTTTCCTGGCTGCTCAGAAAAATCTTGCTGACGGTAAAGATAAAGAGGCTTTAGGCGGAAAATCTGCTGCAAATCCGGGTTTCTTAGGAACTTATAACGAATATTCTGCAACCAACGTAGGAAAGCTTTCTGCTTACAACGCAGGTTTGGTGAAATTCAAAGAAGGTAAATTTCAGGAAGCTTATGATCTTTTAGATAGTTTTTCATCTGACAACAAAACATTGATGGCAATGAAATATGGAGCAATGGCAGATGCAAAATCCGGGCTTAACAAAAATGATGAAGCCCTTCAGTTATTAGACAAAGCGGCTTCAGCTTCAGACGATCCTTACACAACGTATTATTTTACGAGAAAAGCCGGTATCTTAGCTTTAGGATTAAAGAAAAATGCAGAAGCTAAAAAGTATTTTGCAACAATTGACGAAAAATATCAGGACTACGACAACGGAATGTCTGATTCTTATATTGAAATGACTAAATATTACTAAACAATGGCAACAGTTAATCTTTCTGATTACAAGCCACTTAACATAACCAATGCCGATGATTTTTCTATCGGCATTGTTTTTTCTGAGTGGAATGATTTTGTAACCTACAATCTTCGTGATGCAGCTCTGGAAATCCTTCAAAAAGAAGGAGTTAAATCTGAAAAAATCTCTCTTTTTCCGGTCCCGGGAGCATTTGAGTTAAGCTACGCAAGTATGCAGCTTTGTAAAGAGCGAAAATTTGATGCAGTAATTGCGATCGGATGTGTGATCCGTGGAGAAACGCCTCATTTCGATTACGTTTGTTCGGCGGTTGCACAGGGAATTAAAGATTGTAATGTTCTTACAGATACTCCGACTATTTTCTGTGTTTTAACGGACGATACAAAAGAGCAGTCGATTGCAAGAAGCGGCGGCGATCTTGGAAACAAAGGGGTTGAAGCTGCAGTTACGGCTTTGCAGATGATTGATTTTAAAAAGAATCTTTCGGGCAGAAAAGGGAATATAGGATTTGGGAATTCATAATTTTCCGAAGTGAAAAATATTTAAAAAGGACTATTCTTCAATAGTTCTTTTTTTGTCCCAGAAAGTTATCTCCCGAATATATATTGTGGTATTTTTAAAAATTATGCGCTCAAATAATATTCAATACTTATTTTTGTAAGAATTCATATTCAAATCATAACAATGTTTGCTCAGAAAACAAAACCATTCCTTTATTTAGGAATCTTTTACCTTATCATTTCTTTAATCATAAGGATTGTATTTTTCTTCCATCCCATTACCACAGCCAGTTTTGGAGTATTTGAAGTGTTAAAAATAATATTGGTAGGTGTTCTCAATGATGCCTTGGTTTTTATTTTAGCCAGCACCTTTTTAGCCCTCTATTTTTTATTTCTATCCAATTCAAAATATCAGAAACCTTACGGACAGATCATTTTGGGAATTTTAGTCCTGTTTTTTCTGTACATTCTTCTGATTCCGAACAATATATTCAAACAATACGGCGGCTCGGTTGCAGAAATTGCGCTGGCCTTTATCGGGTTAAAAATTATCTGCTTCGCATTAATGCTTTTCCTCCCGAAACAACGTTTGAAAATACGGAATGTACTTTATTTTATAACCCTGTTTCTGTACGTTCTACTCATCGTATTCAACGCAGTAAGCGAATATTTCTTCTACAATGAATTCGGACTGAGATACAATTTCATCGCGGTAGATTATCTCATTTACACCAATGAAGTGATCGGAAACATCATGGAAAGTTATCCGGTGGTTCCTCTTTTTTCTGTAATTTTTCTGGTAACATTTGCCATTACCTTTTTCATTTTCAGGAAAACAAGAAAGGAACTTTCAGATCTTCCCAATCTGAAGCAGAAATTTATTTTGCTGGGATCATTTATTCTTTTGATCGGAGTAAGTTTATTTGGATTAAATTTCACTACAAAAATGAAAGGAAGCAGTGTTTTTGAAGAAGAAATTCAGGCAAACGGTCTTCCGAAATTCTATTGGGCATTTACCCACAACGAGCTGGATTATTTTCAGTTTTATCCTGAAATCAATCAGAGTCAGGCAGAAAAAAACTTTTTAAGCCAGTTTGCTCCACCTGTCCTGAAAAGAAATATTGTGTCTGCAGAACCGGAACTGAAAAAAAATGTCGTCTTAATTTCTATTGAAAGTTTATCCGCAGATTTTTTAGCACATTATGGAAATACACAGAAAATCACTCCTTTTTTAGACAGTTTGGCCGATAAATCATTAATGTTTACCAATCTTTACGCTACCGGAAACAGAACCGTCCGCGGTCTTGAAGCGTTAACGCTCTGCATTCCTCCTACTGCCGGAGAAAGCATTATTAAAAGAGAGAACAACAAAAATAAATTTACCACAGGAAGTGTTTTCAAATCAAAAGGATATGATGTGAAATTTTTGTACGGTGGATACAGCTATTTCGATAATATGCAGGATTTCTATGCCGGAAACGGGTATGATATTGTCGACAGAAATAATTTCAAGCCGGAAGAAATCACTTTTGCAAACGTTTGGGGCGTTGCTGATGAAGATATGGCAAAAAAAGCCATCCAAACCATGAATGCCGAAGCAAAATCCGGAAAGCCGTTCTTCAATCACTGGATGACGGTTTCAAACCACAGACCTTTTACCTATCCTGAAGGAAAAATTGATATCCCCGGAAATGCAAAATCCCGTGAAGGCGGTGTAAAATACACAGATTATGCTTTGAAAAAATTCTTCGAAATGGCTAAGAAACAGGACTGGTATAAAAACACGGTCTTCATTATCATTGCAGATCATTGCGCTTCCAGTGCAGGAGACACAGAACTTCCGATGGATAAATACCGAATTCCTGCGATGGTTTTCTCGGAAGGATTTATCCAGCCGCAGAAATTTACGCAGACGATGTCTCAGATTGATGTGATGCCTACTGTTTTCGGTTTACTGAACTTCAGTTATCAGTCGAAATTTTTAGGACAGGACGTTTTCAGCAAAGAATTTCAGCCGAAAGCTTATGTTGCAACCTATCAGGATTTAGGATTTGTGAAGGACAATTATTTAACGGTTATTTCTCCTGTAAGAAAGGTTAAGCAATACGCTCTGGTACAGCAGAAAAACAATCTTGCTCCGGAATTTAATATTTATTTTGATGAAAATCCTTTAAAAGAAAAGGAACAGAATAAGCCGATGGTGGATGCAACGATTTCAGCGTATCAGTCGACTTCTTTCTGGCTGAAAAAAAATCAGCTGAATCGATAAATATTTTGAAAATATCATAATCCGCACAAAAATTGTATGGTTTAAATTTTTAAATTTACCAACAAATAAAAAATACAAACTAAGAGATGGACGGACGATAGAGGCGGTAATGTGGAAGACAGACGCGGACTTGGCGGCGGAGCCGTTGTAGGAGGCGGACTGGGAACGCTTATTATTGCTGCAATTATATTCTTTCTGGGAGGTGATCCTTCCTCGATTCTTTCTTCGGGAGCAGGTTCCGGATCTCCGAGAACAGAGCAGAGAGAACTGACTGCGGAAGACAAAAAAATCGGAGAAATGGTAGACATGATGGGAAAATGGAACATCACGACATGGGATCAGGTTTTTCAGGAAAACGGAATGCAGTATACTCCACCGAAAATTATCCTCTTTTCGGAGACTACACAGTCCGGCTGCGGAGTGGCACAGTCTGCAATGGGACCTTTTTACTGTCCTGCAGATCAGTCTGTTTATATGGACATGAGCTTTTTCAATGAACTTCAACAAAGATTCGGCGCTAAAGTAACGGAATTTACGGTAGCGTATGTTTTGGCGCATGAAGTGGGACATCATGTTCAGACACTTTTAGGAACAACGCAAAAAGTAGATCAGCTACGAAGAAGCGGACAGTATTCTGAAGCAGAAATGAACAGAGTTTCTGTTGCTACAGAACTTCAGGCAGATTTTTACGCCGGAGTTTGGGCAAAAAGAACGGATGCTGAAAAGCACATTCTTGAACCCGGAGATATTCAGTCGGCTATTGAAGCGGCTGAAGCGGTTGGTGATGATAATATCCAGAGAAGATCACAGGGATACGTTAATCAGGAAAGTTTTACGCACGGATCCTCCGCGCAGCGTAAAGAATGGTTTATGAAAGGATACAACACCGGAGACATCCGACAGGGAGATACTTTCAATCAGCTTTTGAAATAATTATTTAAATCAGTCAAATAAAAAACCCTGAAGAACCAATCTTCAGGGTTAATTTTTATTGTAATTCTATCGGGTTGCTGTTTCTTTTTGCTTCCTCTTTTACTCTTTCTTCCATACGTTTTCTGAAATCCCCGGAATTTCCTCCACCGAATCCACCGCCGCCACGGTTTCCTCCACCACCGTCAATTCTCATCGGAGCACCCATTCCGCCGCCTTGTGTCATAAATGACATCGGATCTGCCATGAATTTTTTCTGCTGTTTTACATAATCGTCTCTTTTCACTTTAATGGTATTTCCGAACTGGCTCATTGTCGGAAAGTCTGCGATTTTGTAATTTTTCATCAAATCGAAAGAATATTCTCCTTTATCGTCCTCTACTTTCACGATAAGTCCGGGAAGTCCGCCGAATTTGTATGGTCCGTCCTGATAAGGCAGATCTGTGGTAAACCACGCCGTCCATTTTCTTCCTCCAAAATCTGTTTCTGCTTTCTGAACTTTATAATCTCCGATTTTTGTGGTTTCTGAAGCAATTTTCCAGTTGATCGGGCGGTCTTCCTCGTAAGTATAAATATCTCTTCCGATTCTGTCTTTGAAGGTTATTTTCTGGCTTTTCTTATCTTTTTCAACAGAATAATTGATGTTGGATCGTAAAGCTTCCATCTGATCTCTGTTAAAACCTCTTGCTCCTCCACTTTGTATTGCTGCCTGAATGACAGAATCTCTTTTAATTCTGTTTTCGGAATAAAAAACAGATTTTTCCGGAGAAATATCCAGATACGCATTTTCTGTTTTGGTATCATTTTTATTGGATGCATCGGGTTTCATCGTCACCTGATATACAAATCTGTTGGTTTGTGCAAAAGCGGTCTGCATGAACAGAGCCAAAGCAAGAATGCCTAATTTTTTCATTTATAGTATATTTTTTTGTAAACCGTAATTTTAAAGACTACACAAAAAAACCGTGAAATCTTTATTTTATTTATAGATTTAAAATCCCGATCAAAGTTAAATCAAAAACTACCTAAAGCGTTTCTATTGTGGAAACTTTAAACATTTTTAACAATAAATTCATCCGCGAAATACATCTATTAAGAACAGAATCATTAAAATAGATATCTTCGATTTGAGATTGCGGAAATTAGTTCGTATTTTTGCATTATTAAATCATTCTAAATAAATACAATGATAAAAGTATCAGATCAAGCAAAAGCAAAAGCCATTCAGCTGATGACAGAAGATGGTTTTAAGCCTTTTGAAGACTATATAAGAGTGGGAGTAAAAAGCGGAGGATGCTCTGGTTTAGAATATGTACTGAAGTTTGACAACGAAAAAACAGATGCCGACCAGATTTTTGAAGACAATGATATCAAAATTATTGTAGATAAAAAATCAATCCTCTATTTGGCTGGAACCACTCTTGAATATTCAGGAGGTTTAAACGGAAAAGGATTTGTTTTTAACAATCCGAATGCATCCAGAACCTGCGGATGCGGTGAGAGTTTTTCTTTGTAAAAAAGACATTGGATGCAGATTTCA
>NZ_JBBCQL010000193.1:0-8999 GCF_037149975.1 Chryseobacterium sp. VD8
CTCTGAAGTTCATTGGCATGATCATATCACTGGTGTAATCTTCAATTTCTACGATCTCAAGCGGAGTTCCTGTTCTTTTGCCCACACTTTCCAGAAGATAGTCGGCTTTTTCTTTGGCTGCTTTCAGCGCATTGATTTTTACGGTTTTTCTGAAATCTGTGATTTTTGTGTTTTTAATTTCCGCAATGTTGACGTTGCTAACCCACTTCTGATTCAGGTTTTCAAAAAGATTTCCCATATCGGTCTTCTTTGTTACCTTAAACTGAAGATTCTTAGTGAAAATTTTCGTTTTGGAATAAATATTCTGGTACATCGATTTGAATTTGATGTCTTCGTTTTTTACTCCGTTGTTTTTAAGGATTTCAAAAAGCTGCTTTTCGTTCTCTGCCAATTGGTTTTTGTTATCTCCTTTAATTCCTACATTGAAGATAATTTCATCCGGTTCTACTTCCATTTCTGCAATTCCGGTTACTTCAATGAAATTTTTCTTTGTTTCCTGTGCGTTGATCAGTCCTCCTATCAGAAATAATCCGATCAGTAAAAAATGTCTAAGTTTCATAATTTTCTTTTTTTAATTTTAAACTTCTAGAGTAAAATTACGCCGATTTAAAACTGAAAATCGGGAGACTTGGTGAAATGAAGGTTTGGCTTGGTGAAATCAAAAAAATTGGAAATGATGATTATTTTAACGCGAAGATTAGCAAAGATTTTAATTGAAATTATTGTGAATATTCTTCGTGCGCAACGGCACTTCGTTCAGCAAATGATAGCTGAAAATAATGTTTTGTGATGAATATAAAAAACAGTCCTGAAAAGAACTGTTTATCTGTTGGTGAGAATAATTGATTTTCCGCTTGGTGTGACCAGTCTTTTAACTTCGGAGAAAAGTGTGGTTCGGATGATGAGTTCATCATTTTTTTCTGAAATGTTATACGGATCAGATGTTACATTCGCATCGTCGATATCATGTTCAAAAAGCTTTGTAGAACCGGACTGATCCACAGAGTAAAAATCTACTTTGTAATCATTAAGTCCGGTCTGATAAAATTTGTAAACAATTTTTTCATTGAGATCGCTGGAAATGATCTTGGTTTCAATGAAATTGTTTTGTTCAAGAAACGAACAACTCTGCAGGAATAATACAGGTAAAAGAAGAAAGTAAAGCTGTTTTTTCATAGTCGTATTTGGTTTTAACAAAAGTATGCATTGCTAAATAGTTGACTGTTAACAGAATTTCAATTTTCATATTACAATTTTTTCACATAAGAGTTGATAAAGAATTGAAATTGCCCAAAAGATTTAATAATAAGATTTTGTGCGTTTTCCGGATGAATATTTTAAGGCGATATTATAAATTCTCTTCAGATCTTCATCGTTTTTATCGCAGAAAGACTGATAATAACTGATAATGTTTTGCATCGAATTTTTGCTATTTCCGATATTGGATTGTGAAAAATCTTTTGCTGCTTTTTTGAGTGCTGTCGCCATTTTAGCAATCTGAAAATTTTTCTTTAATTCTTGTTGAGTTGTTTCCGTCATTCCATCATATTCTTTTTTTGACGAAATATTTTTCACCTCATCATTCTTTTCATAAACCAGAGAAGCCGTGATTGAAGAATTTTCTAATTCATTTTTCTCAACTTCTATCAGGAAAATCTGGGTTTGCCCGCAATCTAAATTTTCAAGTTCTACTTCTATTTCATGATCAGAAATATATTTTGGCTGATAACCGTAAAATGTTTTAATGTTCATTCCTTCAGGAAGATTGATCGTTAGTTTCGGCTTTTTTCCAATATTGTATAAAAGGCTTTCCAATTCATCTTTAAAGGTCTTTTGAATATCTTCTTCAGCATCTCCGATAAAATAATTGGAACCTCTTCCGTAAGTGGCGATTCTCCTTAACAGATCAAAATCCAGTTGCTGTCCGACTCCGATTGTACTGATGTCTATTCCTTTATCGTTAAATTCTTTCGACTGTTTCAGAATTGTTTCAGGATCGGTAATTCCGGAATTTGTCATTCCGTCGGTAAGAAGAATTACTTTGCTGTTGTAGTCTTTGGTATTGTGTTTTTGCGCTTCAGAATAGCCCATCATCATCCCCGAATGAATATTGGTGGAACCTGCAGGATAAATACTTTCAATAATGGCATCTAAATTTCCGGCAACCTCTTTTATTTTTGATGATTTTAAAACAAGATTCGCAGTATCATCAAATTTTACAATGGAAATGAGATCTTCGGATTTCAATCCTTTTACAAAAACTTTCAGTGCCGTTTTTACTTTTTCAAGTTTTCCGCCACCCATAGATCCGCTGTTATCAATGACCAGAGAAACATTTACTTTATTCGAATTCTGACGATTTGATACATTTTGCGTTGCAAGACCTATTTGCAGCAAAAAGCTGTCGTCCGAATTCAGAATTGTATTGTCATAATCGATGCTTAAAGCCACTTCATTTTTTTTCGGAATTTTGATCTGATGTTTGTGGTAATTCATAAAATCTTCTACAATAATCGTGTTTTCGTTAAGAAATCCACTTTCATTTGCACTTGAAAGACCGTTGCTCACCGTATGGGAAACAGAGCCTGAAGAAACTCCTAACTGCGCTTTTGAGATATTGAAAAGAAATGTTGAAGAGAAAAGGTAAACTAATGTACTTTTGTTTAAAAAAGATAAATTTTTCATGATGATTAAATTTGAATTATGCCACAAACTTAGCCTCAGAAACCCCTCAAAAAATACGAGACTTGGTGAAAGAAGAATTTCACTTGGTGAATAATTTTTTGTACATTATATATATGTATATCTTTGTTTTATGAAAATGATCCGGCTTTTTGTCCTTTTTGTATTGATGTTTTTGGGAAATCTCCTGTTTTCCCAAAGCAGTAATGTTGTTCAGGAAGTTCAGACGCAAAGCAAAAGATTAAAAAAAGCGGTCGATACTAAAGACGAATCTTCACAGGCAGATTCCTACTACAACATCGGAGAATCGTTTTTCAACAACGGGAACTTTCAGAAAAGTGAAGAATATTACACCAAAGCAAAAAATATCTACGAAAAATTAAACGACAAACCGAATATTGAAAAAGCAAGCCGCAAACTGGCACAGTCTCAGGAAAAGCAGAACAAAATTTCTCCGGCAATCAGCAATTACAACAGAGCCGCAGAAGTAAGTTATTCTAAAAGCCGTGCCTTGAATTCCAATGACGTGACCAGACTTTCCGTAAATTCTGCGGAAGCTAAAGAAGAAGCGATCCAGAATAATATCCAGCTTAACGAGAGGGAAAAAGATAAAGGCGAACTGGCTGCGAATTACACGCAGATGGCAGATATCAATATTCAGCAGAATGATATTCCGAAAGCGGAAGTAAATCTTACGAATGCCTATAAAATTTCTAAAAAAGAAGCACCGCAACAGGCATTGGAAATCAACCAGAAATTAACGGATTTTTACGTTGAAAATAAAAATTTCGACAAAGCAATTGAAGCAAAAAAGACCGTTTTAAAAGAAGATTTCGTTAAAGAAAATTCTAAAAAACAGGTGGAACAAATCCAGGAGCTTGCCGATATTTACATCAAAAAAAATGATCCGAAAGAAGCCATTGATCTGTTAAAAAAATCTTACGAAATTGCGCTCGAAAAAGGTCACACTTTGGAAGCACAGAAAAGTGTAAAAAAACTCGACAGTTTGTATAACGTTTCCGAAAATACGGATGCTTCGATAAAATTGTACCGTGATTTTCTCGGAAAACTGCCGGATCTGGTTTCAAAAGACAAAAGTCTGGTCGATGAAAAGATTCTTGAAGATACTGAACAGCGAATTGCCCAACTGGAAAAGGAAAAACAACTGAAGGATGAACTGATCCGCAAGAAAAATGTTTTCAACTACAGTTTGATCTTTGCATTGATTGTTTTAATCGGATTGATAATTTTCATTTTCAGAACCCTTAAAAAAGTTCAGATCAAGAATAAAAAAATCGCTTTGCAGTCGCTGCGCCGCGAGATGAATCCGCATTTCATTTTTAACAGCTTAAATTCTGTGAATCATTTCATTGCTACCAATAATGAACTGGAAGCCAACCAATATTTAACCAAATTTTCAAAATTAATGCGCGGCGTGATG
The DNA here is from genome assembly GCF_037149975.1 of Chryseobacterium sp. VD8. Lineage (NCBI taxonomy): Bacteria > Pseudomonadati > Bacteroidota > Flavobacteriia > Flavobacteriales > Weeksellaceae > Chryseobacterium > Chryseobacterium sp. VD8. Next base: position 4,124 of record NZ_JBBCQL010000193.1, read on the forward strand.
GAAAATTCCACCGAAGATTTCATTCCGTTTCAGCAGGAGCTGGATCTGTTACAGAATTATCTTGCTTTGGAAAAAACACGTTTTGCTGATAAATTCGATTATGAAATTCATGTAGATGAAAGCCTGAACACTCAAAGTCTTAAAGTTCCGGGAATGCTGGTGCAGCCATTTTTAGAAAACGCAATATGGCATGGTTTACGTTACAGAACAACCAAAGGATTTTTAAATTTAAGTTTTGAAAAAGAAAACGAGCAGCTCAAAATAACCGTTGAAGACAACGGAATCGGGATCGAAGAAAGCAAAAAACAGAAAACCGAACATCAGAAAGCCAGAAAACGGCGCGGAATGAAAAATACCCTCGAAAGAATCGATCTGTTAAACGATCTGTATAAAAAAGAGATTTCATGCATGGTGAAAGATAAAGAAAATAATTCCGGTGTTTTGGTCATTTTAAAATTAAATGTATTGTAATAACCCAATGAAGCGAAAAATTTTAGCCTTTGTATTTCTAATATCATCTTTCGTGATGTTCGGACAGGAAATCAATTCTGCCCGTTTTGAAACTGTTGTTAAAACACTGAAAATAAATAAATCACAGATCAGAACAGAGTTTTACACGGAAAAGAAAATGCCAAATGAGAAAGATTCTTACATTGTTGTATTGCCCATTTTCGATGGACAGGAAGATGAAGGAACGTATACTGTAAGAAATTACATCCTGATTACAGACGAAAAAGGCAATATTAAAAATAAGTATTACGATCCTGAAGAAATTACTTCGGATGCGATTGGAATAAGCGGAATAACGATCGATACAGGTTTATATACAGTCAGGAAAGACATCCGTGCTTTCGGAATTAGAGTCAGCTTCAGAGGACAAAGCCAGCCGAATCCTTATTCAACAGAAGAGCTTTCTCTTTTTTATAGGGAAAACGGAAGCCTGAAAAAAATTCTGAACAGATTCGAAGTGTATTCGTACAGCGGAGAATGGGACACAAGATGTGCAGGAGAGTTTCATGAGACCACTTCCACAATAGATCTCGACAAAAAAACAACCGCTAATTTTACAGATCTTATCATCAAGACACAAAATATAAACAGGAGAACAAAACTGATAAAAGGAGATTGCAAAGACTTTGAAACCTCAAAAACAACCTACAAAACTTTAAAATTCTCCAACGGAAAATATCAATAGTTTTTTCCGCAACCTAAAATCTGCCACCTAAAACCTAAAGTATGAAAATAAAAGCTGTAATTGTAGACGATGAATTGATTGCAAGAGATGTTCTGAGGAATTATCTTACAAAATACTGTCCGCAGGTTGAAATTTTAGGGGAAGCCGAAAATATCAAAGAAGCCGTTCCACTGATTGCCGAGAAACAGCCGCAACTGGTTTTTCTGGACGTTGAAATGCCTTTTGGAAATGCTTTTGATGTCTTGGAAGCGACCAAAGAATTTTCCTACGAAACGATTTTTATCACGGCATTTTCACAATATTCTTTACAGGCTCTTAATAAATCGGCAAGTTATTATATTTTAAAACCAATTGACATTCAGGAGCTTATTTTAGCGGTTAATAAAGTGGCAGAAAGTCTGGAAAGCAAAGAAGAACTCAACCGGAATAAAATCCTACTCGAAAATTTAAAGTTAAAACCCGAAAAACAACAATTAATTCTCCCGACTTTACAAGGCTTTGATGTGGTGAAAACAGAAGACATTGTAAGACTTCAGGCGGATGGAAATTTCACTCAGGTGTATCTTACCGACGGTTCCAGGAAAATGGTATGCCGGTTTTTAAAACATTTCGATGATCTGCTGGAAAATCCTTTTGTAAGAGTTCACCGTTCACACATCATCAACACAGGCTTTGTAAAATCTTATCACAAAAGCGGAACGGCAACACTTTCCGACAATACCGAAATTGAAGTTTCCGGAAGTTTCAAAGACAATTTTCTGAAAGTTTTTTCTTAATTTTTTGGGTAGCTTAAAACTTCGATAAAACCCTTTACTTTTCTCTCATTTATGCCTTCCGCTCCCGCTTTTTTGTTTTACAAAAAGAGTTCCGCTCAAGTCGGGCTGCAAAGATTCAACATTAAAAGAATTGACTTATCCCTTTTACCAATAAAGGCTTCGATAAGATTCTTACAATGTTAAAATATTACGGTTAGTATTCGAGATGTCACCCTGAGCTTGTCGAAGGGATGATTAGAAAACTTCTTACCAATCGTTCAGGCATCATTTTTGAACTTTTCAGGACGACTACAAAAATATTTCTATTATGAAGACTTTTCAGAAAATAGCAATCCCTGTCTCTCTGGGTATTTTAGGATTATTTATTCTCAATTCATGTTCCGTAGGAATTCCCAAAGGAGCAATGGCTGTGCAGAATTTTAATGCAGATAAATATTTGGGAACATGGTATGAAATAGCCCGTTTCGATTACAAATTCGAGAAAAACATGGATAATGTAACGGCAACCTACTCTAAAAACCCGAACGGAACGATAAAAGTAGATAACAAAGGGTACAACTATGTTAAAAAAGAGTGGAAGGAATCCATTGGTGAAGCACGATTCGTTGGAAAAGAAACGGAAGCACGCCTGAAAGTTTCTTTTTTTAAGCCGATCTGGGCAGGATATAATGTGGTAGATATCGACGATAATTATCAGTACGCTTTGGTCATGGGAAACAATCTTGAATATCTGTGGATTCTGTCCAGAACAAAAGAAATCCCTGAAAGCATCCGCCAGAGATTTTTAGAAAAAGCAAAAAATGTAGGTTATAATACAGATAAATTAATCTGGGTTAAACATAATTAATCTGAATTAAAATATCAGACAAAACCAAATAAAAAATCGCTCCAAAAACGGAGCGATTTTTTATTTTAATGAATATGTTTTTCTGCGTGATAAGAACTTCTTACCAAAGGTGAACTTTCAACATGTCTGAATCCTAAACTTCTTGCAAAATCCCCGAATTCATCGAACTCTTCAGGAGTGATAAATTTCTTTACAGGAAGGTGTTTTTTTGTAGGCTGCAAATACTGTCCTAAAGTAATTACGTCCACATTTGCGTTTCTGATGTCTTCAATCGTCTGGAAAACCTCCTCTTTAGTTTCTCCCAAACCAAGCATTACACCTGTTTTTGTTCTTCTCTGTCCTGCTTCTTTTAAATATCTTAAAACCTCAAGACTTCTTTCGTATTTTGCCTGAATTCTCACTTCTCTTGTAAGACGTTTTACCGTTTCCATATTGTGAGAAATTACTTCCGGAGCTACATCTACCAATCTGTCGATGTGTTTTGTAATCCCCTGAAAATCGGGAATCAAAGTTTCCATTGTGGTTCCCGGAGAAATTCTTCTTACTGCATTTACGGTTTCTGCCCAAAGAATAGATCCCATATCTTTCAGATCATCGCGGTCTACAGACGTTAAAACAGCATGCTTGATCTTCATTAATTTAATGGAACGTGCCACTTTTTCAGGTTCGTCCCAGTTTACATCCATCGGTTTTCCGGTTTTTACCCCGCAAAACCCGCAGCTTCGCGTACAGATATTTCCAAGGATCATGAAAGTAGCTGTTCCTTCTCCCCAACATTCGCCCATATTCGGACAGCTTCCGCTCTGGCAAATGGTATTTAATTTATATTTATCAACCAAAGTTCTCAGTTCTCGGTAGTTTTTTCCGGTAGGAAGTTTTACACGAATCCATTTTGGTTTCTGAACGGTAGTATCCTGAACTAAATTCTCCATTTATTTCTCAAATTGAGGTTCAAAGTTAGTGATTTTTTTATCGAAACAATCAAAGACAGGCATTGATGAAACATATAATTCAGTAATTTTAAACTATAAAATATCTTATGAAAAACACATTCTGCATTCTAGCCCTTATTTTCAGCACATTCTGTTTTGCGCAGAAAGAATTTCAGCCGAAAAATTCAAAAATCAATGAAACTGTTGAGGGTGATCTTGACGGAGATAAAATCCCTGAAAAAGTAATAGTTTATGATATTCCGACCAACGGCGATTCCGGAGACCTTCGCGAAATTCAGATTCTGAAGAAAGTAAATAATAAATGGACTGTTTTGGAAAAATCCCCAAAAGCAATTCTGGGCAGTAAAGACGGTGGAATGATGGGCGATCCGTATCAGGGAACCGAGATAAAAAACGGAATTCTGGAAATTAGCCATTACGGCGGAAGCAGTTGGAAATGGGGCGGTACAGACAAGTACAGATTTCAGAACGGTCATTTCGAGTTAATCGGCTTTTTCTCTGAAAGTGGAAAACCAGAAGAATATTGGACAACAGTAGACTTTAATCTTTCCACAGGTAAGATCATTTATGAAAAGGAAGTCGTTAACAAAAAAGAATACGGAAATTCGAAGAAAGAAGTTTTCATTAAAAAAGGAATGAAAATCAATCTGCAAAACAGAAATCAGGAAAAAAGAAGAGAAATTCTGCTGCCTAAAACAAAGGAAAAGATTTATATCTGATGATATTAAAGTAAAAAAGCACCTCTTTGCAGAAGTGCTTTTTTTAATAAATTTGTTTAAACTTTTTTACTGCAAAAGAAGCAAAAGAATTAAACACTTTAGTTTCTTAAGTTTAATACTTAATGAAAAAAAGAGCACATAAATTTTAAAAAATCAAAGATTTTTTCTCTTTGCAGACTTTTGAAATACTTTACATAAATCCAATAAAGTCTTTTGTCTCTTTTGAGGTTAAATTTAAAGCTAGTTAAAGAACTTCAATATAATTTAAAGGTTATTTAAAATCTTCAATGGACTTGTTGATCGCATCGATTTGCTTATTGATGCTCGCTGCATTTTGAGGATTCTGTTTCAGAAGTTCCATTTTTTTGGCAAGACCGTCTTTCAGC
>NZ_JBBCQL010000194.1:0-8942 GCF_037149975.1 Chryseobacterium sp. VD8
CATTCTCAGCATTCTGAAAATGAGGAAATATTTGGTAACCGGAAAAATAAAGCTCAGATAAAACGGAATCAATGAAAGAAAATCGATTATCCCGAAAAAGCTGAAAATATAGTTCCGTTTGTTTTTCACTACGGCAATTCTAGAAAAATATACCGCAGAAAAAAATATGGAAATAATCCACTCCATAATAATGAACGTATAATGAAACCTTTTATCAAGCTTCGGAACACTTTCCATCATGATAATTGCAGTACTGATGAGAATCAGAATCAGTAAAGTGATGTCGAAAAGTTTTCCGAGCTTTGTGTCGGAGCGGTATATAATGCGGTAAAGATGTCTTTTCCAGAGAGCATTTTCGGGAATAAGATTGTGCTCTTTTTCCATTTTTCGAGGTTTTTTTTAAATTAACAAATAATCCCTATTTTCGTACCAAACATAGACAATAAAATGACAATAAGTAAGGTAATTGCCAAAATAGAAGAAAGAATTCCACTGCAGCAGGCAGAAGATTTTGATAATGTAGGTTTGCTTTGTGGTGTTCCGGACAGAAACGTCTCCGGAATTCTGGTATGTCATGATGCATTGGAAAACGTTGTGGATGAAGCCATTGAAAAAAACTGTAACTTAATTGTATGTTTTCATCCCATCATTTTTTCGGGACTGAAATCTTTAACAGGGAAAAACTATGTAGAGAGAGCTGTTTTAAAAGCTATTGAAAATAAAATTGCCATCTATGCCATTCATACGGCTTTCGATAATGATTTTTTTGGGGTGAACCGTGGAATCTGTGATCAGTTGGGATTAAAAAAATTAAAAATTCTTCAGCCTAAAAAGAATAATCTGAAACAGCTTACGGTTTTCATTCCGAAAGATTATTCTGAAAAAGTGAAGGAAGCTTTGTTTTCTGCCGGAGCAGGAAATATCGGGTTTTATGACGAATGCAGTTTCAAAATCAACGGGAACGGAACTTTCAGACCGATTGAAGGCTCGAATCCGTTTTCGGGACAGCAGAACATTCGCGAAAATGCAGATGAGGATATGATTTCTGTAATTTTTGAGGATTACAAACAGGGACAGATTGTTAATGCAATGAAAACGGCACATCCGTATGAGGAAGTTGCCCACCAGATTTACAGCCTTGAAAATACCAACCATTATTCAGGATTGGGAATGTATGGTGATCTTGATGAGCCGATGGATGAAAAAGATTTTCTGAAATTTGTAAAGGACAAATTCAGTCTGGAAATGATCCGTCATTCAGGATTCAATAATAAAAAAATTAGAAGAGTAGGAGTTCTGGGCGGTTCCGGAGCAAGCGGCATCCGGTCTGCAATTTCCAAAAAATGTGATGCTTATCTTACGGGAGACGTAAAATATCACGATTTTTTCCTTGCCGATTCGAAAATGATGATCTGTGATATCGGGCATTTTGAATCAGAACAATTTGTAACTCAACAATTATTTGAAATATTGTCACAAAAATTTAGTACATTTGCAATCTCAAAATCTATTGAGAAAACAAACCCGGTAAATTATTTCATTTAAAATATGGCAAAAACCAACGATATTTCAGTTGAAGAGAAGTTAAGAGCTTTATACGATTTGCAGATCATTGATTCTAGATTGGACGAAATCCGAAATACAAGAGGAGAATTGCCAATCGAAGTAGAGGATCTTGAGATTGAAATCGAAGGTCTTGAAAAAAGAGCTGAAAAATTTCATGCAGAAATTAAAGATCAGGACGATCAGATCAAAACAAAGCATGAAGTAATAAACCATGCAAAAACTTTAATTGAAAAATACAAGTCTCAGCAGGATAATGTAAGAAACAATAAAGAGTTTGAAGCGTTAGGAAAGGAGATTGAATATCAGGAGCTTGAAATCCAGCTTGCAGAGAAAAGAATTAAAGAATTCGGTGCTAAAATAGGTCACAAAAACGAAACGTTAAGCGAATTGAATTCAAAAATTGATGAGCTTAAAAATCACCTTAAATTCAAAAAAGAAGAATTGGAAGGTCTTATCTCTGAAACTCAGAAAGAAGAAGAATATCTTATTGAGAAATCAAAAGAATTCTCTGAAAAAATTGATGAGAGATTATTGGCTTCATACAACAGAATTAGAACAAACTCTCCAAACGGTCTTGCTGTTGTAGGATTGGAAAGAGGGGCTCCGAAAGGATCATTCTTCACCATTCCACCGCAAAAACAGATGGAAATTGCTCAGAGAAAGAAAATCATCATCGATGAGCATTCAGGAAAAATCCTTGTTGACGACGAGTTGGTAATGGAAGAAAACGAAAGAATGAAATCTGTAATTAAATTTTAATTACTTACGATTTTAAAGATATAAAGCTGTTTCAATTTTGAGACAGCTTTTTTTTGGCTTTAACACTAATTGCGCAAATGTTTCTCAAATAGCACAATTTAATATTGATGTTTTCTAAAGTAAAAGAGCTTTGCTCCTATAGGAGCGGAATCTTTGTAGAAATAAGAGCAAGTCTATCAATCAATCCTAAGGGTTGAATCTATAGTAGGATAAATGTTCTAAAGATAGCGTTCCGTAGGAACGCTGAGTTTCCTTCTAATATGATGTCTGCACAGATAAAACTCTATAGAGTTTTTAAAAAATAAGTATAAACTACATGATATTAGTGATTATAAAGAAAAAGAATATTTAAAAACATTTATTCAATGGAAAACTGAAATAGCTTTATTTTGAAATCATTAGATAGAGCCATTCGTGAAAATATTTGTGCAATTTGTGTTAAAAATACGACAGAGAAAATTATTTTTTTGCCTTCGTACTGTCTGCAGATTTATAGTAAAAATTAACTGCTCTGCAAAGCGCAATAATGGCTGCCTTTCCTTTGGGCGTAAAACCGGTAAAAGAATATTCTTCATCGGTTCCTTTGTTAAAAACTCTGTGACGTCGAGCTGGAATATCAATTTCTGAAGTAGAACCATTGCAATCCAGACAAATACTGATCTGGTTAACCTTTTTATTGTCCTTAAAAAATACCAACCCTAAATGTGGATTAAAACACGCCGCGGAAGCTTCTCCATAACTGGATTTTTTCGCTAAAGCCGTTAAAATTTGATCAGCCTGTTCTTGTGACAGAAACTGCTGTTTTTCTATGATAGGAATGAAGTTTCCCTGTTTATCAATCGGAGCATCGTACATTTCTTCATCACCTTTGAAATCGTATGCTATAATTTTATTATAATCAAGCGTACTGAAAGGAATTCCGTTGCTCTGGTTTGGCTCGATGGTTGGTGAAGATTTCACATAATCCATAAGTTCAGTTCTGCTGAGCCCTTGAATTTTTGGTATATCCGAAACAAATTGAACAGAATCGTTTTTGGAGGATATCTTTGTGTTGTCGGTATGTTTTTCACAGGACGAAAATAAAATTACCGATCCAAAAATGATGAATCGGTTAATTTTTTTATTCTTTATTTTCGTTGAAAATTTAGTCCTTACGTTCATACATCTTATTGTAAAGATCAATAAATTTCTCTTTAATCGCTTTTCTTTTCAGCTTTAAAGTCGGCGTTAAAAGACCTCCATCAATACTCCAGACTTCCGGAGTAAGTTCAATTTTTTTGATCTGTTCCCAGTTTCCTAAATGTTGGTTGATATCGTCAATCTCTTTTTTAATTCTTTCTTTTAATTCCGCACTTTTGGCAATTTCCTGTGGAGTAGAACCTACATTCAGATTGTTTCTGGATGCCCAGCTTTTTGCAAATTCAAAATCTGGCTGTACCAGTGCGCAAGGCATTTTTTCGCCGTCCCCGACAACCATGATCTGTTCAATAAATTTTGAAGCCTTTGCTAAATTTTCTATGGTTTGTGGTGCAATATATTTTCCTCCGGAAGTCTTGAACATCTCCTTTTTACGGTCGGTGATCTGTAAAAATCCGTCGCTGTCGATATGTCCGATATCTCCCGTTCTGAAATAGCCGTCTTCTGTAAAAACTTCTTTCGTCATTTCTTCATTTTTAAAATATCCTTTAAAAACAGAAGGTCCTTTTACGGTAATTTCTCCGTCTGCCTGAATTTTAACACTCAGATTATCAAGTGGTAATCCTACCGTTCCGATTTTCATTTTGCTGAAAGAATTTACCGAAATTACAGGCGAAGTTTCCGTTAATCCATATCCTTCCAGAATAGGAATTCCTGCATTCTGGAACATTAAATTCAGTCTTGTAGACAAAGCTGCAGAACCGGAAACCAGAGTAACAATCTCACCGCCTAAACCTTCTCTCCATTTTTTAAATACCAGTTTATCGGCGATAATTTCCTTTAATCCGGATGGTTTAGATACGCTTTTCTTTTTAGAGATCAGATCCAGTGCCCAGAAAAAGATCTTCTGTTTCAATCCTCCCGCAGAAGAGCCGGTTCCGTAGATTTTATCATATACTTTTTCTACGAGTCTTGGTACAACGCTCATGTAGTGAGGTTTTACCTCTTTCACGTTTTCTCCCATTTTTTCAATGCTTTCTGCGAAATAAATAGAGAAGCCGTTGTATTGGAAAAGATAGAAAAGCATTCTTTCGAAAATATGACAGATGGGAAGGAAACTCAGAACTCTTGTATCTTTATAATCCAGCCCTTTCTTTTTGGGAATTCTTGGGATAGAACCCAAAACATTGGAAACTATATTGTGATGCGTCAGCATAACTCCCTTTGGCTTTCCGGTGGTTCCGGAAGTATAAATAATGGTAGCCAGATCTTCAGGATTAATAGCATTTGAAAGATCTTCCACTTCAATCTGCGTAGAATCATCTTCGCCAAGATCCAGTATTTCTTTCCAGTTAGCAGCTCCCGAAACATTATCGAAAGTAAAAACGCCCTGTAATGAAGGAATGTTATGTTTTACTTTAACTACCTTATTCAAAAGATCTTTATCAGACACAAAACAGTACTTAATCTCGGCGTTGGTAAAGATAAACTCATAATCTTCGGCAGAAATACTAGGATAAACAGGAACGGAAACTACTCCGATCTGGGAAAGTCCAAGATCCATTATTGCCCATTCTGTTCGGGAATTGGTGGTGATTAATGCAATTTTATCACCCGGTTTTATGCCAAGCTTTAAAAGTCCTCTTGAGATCTTATTGGCTTCATTGATAAACTCTTGTGTGGAAGTTTTCTTCCATTCACCATGATATTTGGTTACAAACATATCCGACTTGGGATAGGTTTTCAATGCATGTTGAGGAATATCAAATAATCTTTTGATTGTCATGATTTTTTAAGTAATTGTTAAAGGATTTTAAATATAAGCATTTTTTTTAATTGTGGAAATTGCAAGTGATTATTTAGAAATTAATAAAATGTATGCCATAATATATTTAATAATTCAAACTTAATATATATATGATGAATATTTAAAAATCAACTTCTTTCGTTGTTTTTATCTAATTTATGATTCTATTTTCAGATTTGCCCAAAAAGTGTAAATTAGCGACCATCTAATTATTCAATGTTATGGACTTTAATTTATCAGAAGAACAGCTGATGATTCAGCAGGCAGCAAGAGATTTTGCGCAAAGCGAACTTTTACCGGAAGTAATCGAAAGAGACCGCGACCAGAAGTTTCCTGCAGAACAGGTAAAGAAAATGGGAGAAATGGGACTTATGGGAATGATGGTGGATCCTAAATACGGTGGTGCCGGAATGGACAGCGTTTCTTACGTTCTTGCTATGGAAGAAATTGCAAAAGTAGATGCTTCTGCGGCTGTGGTAATGTCTGTAAACAACTCTTTGGTTTGTGCCGGTCTTGAGAAATTTGCTTCTGAAGAGCAGAAAGTAAAATATCTTACCCCTTTGGCAAGCGGACAGGTAATCGGAGCTTTTGCTTTGTCTGAGCCTGAAGCGGGTTCTGATGCGACTTCCCAGAAAACAACTGCGGAAGATAAAGGAGATTATTACCTTTTAAACGGTATTAAAAACTGGATCACAAACGGTGGAACAGCATCTTACTATATTGTAATTGCACAGACAGATCCTGAGAAAAAACATAAAGGAATCAACGCTTTCATCGTAGAAAGAGGTTGGGAAGGTTTCGAGATCGGCCCGAAAGAAGACAAACTGGGAATCAGAGGGAGTGATACACATTCTTTGATCTTCAATAACGTAAAAGTACCGAAGGAAAACAGAATCGGGGAGGACGGTTTCGGATTCAATTTCGCAATGGCTGTTCTGAACGGTGGTAGAATCGGGATTGCTTCTCAGGCTTTAGGAATTGCTTCCGGAGCGTACGAACTGGCTTTGAAATATGCTAAAACAAGAAAAGCGTTTAAAACAGAAATCATCAATCATCAGGCAATTGCATTTAAACTGGCAGATATGGCAACTCAGATCACAGCAGCAAGAATGCTTTGCTTCAAGGCGGCTGTAGAAAAAGACGCTGGAAAAGATATCTCTGAAAGCGGAGCAATGGCAAAATTATACGCTTCTCAGGTGGCAATGGACACTACGATTGAAGCTGTACAGATCCACGGCGGATACGGATATGTGAAAGAATATCACGTAGAAAGAATGATGAGAGATGCAAAAATCACTCAGATCTACGAAGGAACTTCTGAAATCCAGAAGATCGTTATTTCAAGAAGCATTGCAAAGTAATTGCTTAATTATACATGAAATAGTAAAAGGCTTCCGAATTTGGGAGCCTTTTTACATTCACACGAACCACAAAATATAATATATAAAATTTTTCTCTTTATTTATCTTTTTGATTGAAATTTTTCGTTAAAGTTAAATCCTTTGATTGTATTCTTATGTTTGTTGATATATCAAAAATATCAATAAGAATTATTAGATAAGAGATTATATGATTAAAATAATATTAAAATAAAAATCCATCACAAAGGATGGACTTTCGAAATTAATGAGCATCATGATTGGTTGTGTTTTTACCCCTCTTTTTATAAAAATAATATCCAATTCCGGCAATTAAAAACAATGGCCAAAGCGGCAGAATAAACAGGAAAATAGAAGTAATGACACTCCATCCTGAAGAAACAGCGGCTAAAGATTTTTCACCAAAAGTTTCCGGAGCTTTATGAGCGTTATCCAAAAGAGAGATCCTGATCTCACAAAGCGTATTGTTATAATAGTCATTTCCTTTTACTTCTATGTTTTTACTTTCAATATTGCCGATATTGCTGCTTAAATCATCCATCAGTTGATCAAAATTCTGCAGAGGAACTTTAATCTGAAGATAATATGCTTTTTGATCTGCCATTTCCGAAGATCTGTCATCGGAAGGTTCTGCTGCAACATAAGTGAGCTCTTCTTTTGTCACAGCACCGTTGTTTCTAACCGTTTCCTGTCTTATAACTTCCCTTACAATTTCCGCATTGTCTGCATTCATGGTTAAATAGCCCGATTTTACCATTTTATTTTTCAGAACATTCAGTTCGTAATTTTCACTTTTTGGTTTGTCTTTATAAACGATTTTGGTTTCTTTAATCACTTTCGGAGCAGGAACATTCACCACAATTTTTTCTTCTTTTTTAGCCGAATCTTTTTTCTCCGTTTTTGATTCCAGTCTTACGGAAGAAATTTTCTCAGATAAAGAATCTACCATTTTGGAAGTATTTTCAATCTTGTCTTTCACTTCATTTTTAGCATTTTCAAAATCTTTTATTTTTACGTTGGCAGAATCCAGCGCGGCATTGGCTTTTTCGCTTACATCATTTAATTTTTCTGAAGCAACAGAAATTGCGCTGTCTGCAGAATCTGCGGTATTTTCCAGTTTAGAAACTGCTGATTCTCCCTTTTTACACATGATAAACGTGCTTGATACAGCAACGAGTAATATGAACTTTCTCATAACATTAATTTTTTCGATGAGGTAAAATTAGGAGGGAAGTTTTTGTAAAGATTGTAAAGGAATTGTTTTGCTTATGTAAATTGATAAGGGTTTGAATTTTAGTATTTTGTAAAATAAAAAAATGCTGTTTTACAAAGTTTTTTTTAAATTTTTATTTTTTCTCTTAACCAAATCCTGTCTGAATTTAATTTTCGAAGCTGTCATTTTAAGCGAAACAAAGTGGAGCCGAAAATCTAAGATACCCTCAAGATTCTTGATGTTATAAAACTTTCATTTAATTCCATAAAAAAATCCGCAGAAAAACTTCCGCGGATTATCTATTTAAAGCTGATTTATTTCAATTAAGCATTCTTAAACTCACTGATGAAATGCAGTTTCACATTCGGGAACTTCTCCTGCGTCATATGAATCGTGAAAGAAGAATCGGCAAGGAAAACCAACTGGTTGTATTTATCTCTCGCCAAAAATCTCTGCTTCAGTCTTGCAAACTCCTTGAATTCATCTGACTTTTCATCCGCTTCCACCCAACATGCTTTGTGCATAGAAAGAGGCTCGTAAGTACATTTTGCCCCATATTCATGCTCCAGACGATACTGGATTACCTCATACTGAAGCGCTCCAACCGTTCCGATGATCTTTCTGCCGTTCATTTCAAGGGTAAATAACTGTGCAACCCCTTCATCCATCAACTGATCGATCCCTTTTGCCAGTTGTTTTGCTTTCAACGGATCGTTGTTGTTAATATATCTGAAATGTTCAGGAGAGAAGCTCGGAATTCCTTTGAAATTCAGTTTTTCGCCGCCTGTTAACGTATCTCCGATTCTGAAACTTCCCGTATCATGAAGACCTACAATATCTCCTGGGAAACTTTCATCAACCACCTCTTTTTTATCCGCGAAGAAAGCATTTGGTGAAGAGAACTTCATTTTTTTGCCCTCTCTTACCAAAAGATAATTTTCATTTCTCCTGAAAGTTCCCGAAACAATTTTCACGAAAGCCAGTCTGTCCCTGTGCTTCGGATCCATGTTCGCATGGATCTTGAAAACGAATCCTGTAAAACCATTTTCTTCAGGCTTTACAATACGCGTATCACTTTCCT
>NZ_JBBCQL010000195.1:0-8888 GCF_037149975.1 Chryseobacterium sp. VD8
TTCACTTTTTAATCATTTCACTTAATAATATAAATGATGTCTTTATTAATTTTCCAATTTTGTCAAGATCTTCAATTTTTGCATAACTGCTTTCCACAATCATATCAAAACATGAGTCTAATTCTATTACTGAACCTCTAGCTATTTCGAAATATCTTTTCCTTTCCGATTCAGATTTTCTTGAACAGCCTTCCGTAATATTTAAAACTACTGAAGTTGAAGCTCTTCTTATTTGGTCTGTTAAATTAAATCTTTCGCTTTCCGGAAGTTTAGGAAGAATTTTATAGCATTCAATCCTTAATTCTCTGGCGGATTTATAAGCATCAAGATTATAATGATTCAGATTTAAAAACATTTTTTCTTTTTTTCGTATTCATTTGTGTCATTTGTTTTTGTGTCAATTATCAGTTTTGTCGCTCTAAAAAATTCACTTGCAAAGCAAAACTGACCTTTCACCATTCATTTATAAAATAATCTGCTTAATAAACTCATCGCTTTCAATAATGCCGTCCCGAAGCACCACATTTCTCTTCGTTTGTGCGGCTACATCAGGTTCGTGGGTTACCACAATGATGGTTTTCCCTTCATTATTAATGTCCTGAAGCAGTTTCATGATGTCGTGCGTGGTTTTGGAATCCAGTGCGCCGGTCGGTTCATCGGCAAGAACCACTTTCGGATCGGTAATCAAAGCTCTTGCAATGGCAACTCTCTGTTTCTGTCCTCCGGAAAGCTCGTTCGGTAAATGATTTGCCCACTGAGCCAGTCCTACTTTTTCCAGATATTCCATCGCTTTCTGATTTCGCTCTTTTCGCGGAACATTTTGGTAATACAACGGAAGTGCAACATTATCCAAAGCAGTTTTATAACCGATAAGATTGAAGGACTGGAAAATAAATCCCAGAAACTTACTTCTGTATTCGGCAGCTTTTACTTCAGATAAATGTTCAATCGGGACTCCGTCCAGCTCATACGTTCCGGAATCTTTTTCATCGAGAATACCAATAATATTAAGAAGCGTGGATTTTCCTGAACCCGAACTTCCCATGATCGATACAAATTCGCCTTCGGAAATGGTAAGATTAATTCCCTTGAGAACGTGCAGCTTACTCTTCCCTGTATCGTATGATTTATGTAAATCCTGAATTACTAACATTAAGCGGTGTATGTTTTTTATACCCAATAAGTAGACAGAATTTTTAATTTGTTACGAATATTGAAAAAATCTTTATTTAATTAATTGTTTAGCTAAAAACGCCTTTATTTAAAGCACTTTTAATTTTTTTGTTTAATAAAATCCCGCGAATAATCAGGTTTTTGTTAACATAATACTTTGTAAGTCAATATTTAAGGGGCTTTCATGTAAATGTGGAAAACTTTTAAGGCTAAAACTCAACGAATTAGTATTTCGCCCTTTTTATTACAGTTCTTTTTTTCGAACTTTGTGCTTGCACAGATCAAAAAATAAATCGCTTCGGTGGTTGATAACTTTCACACATAAGTTACACCAAATCAGAATATTGATTATTTTTTGAACGTTATCCACATTGATCTATTTATTTTAATTTTTTAAGACATTTTAATATGGGAATTTTTGATAAGAGAGTAAGCTACAAGCCATTTGAATACCCTGAGGTTCTTCAATTTGTAGAGGCAATCAACAAATCGTTCTGGGTGCATTCCGAAGTGGACTTTACTGCAGATGTTCAGGATTTTCATTCGCAGTTGGAGCCGCACGAAAAACACGCTGTAAAAAATGCACTTTTAGCCATTGCACAGATTGAGGTGTCTGTAAAGACATTCTGGGGAAATCTGTACACTCATCTTCCTAAGCCTGAACTGAATGGATTGGGAGCGACTTTTGCAGAATGTGAATTCCGTCATTCGGAAGCGTATTCCCGATTACTGGAAGTGTTGGGATATAACGACGAATTCCTTAATGTAGTAGAAATCCCTGCCGTAAAAAGCAGAATTGAATTCTTAGGAAACGCCTTAAAACACGCAAACTCCGCAACACCGAAAGAATATGTTTCTGCATTGTTGCTTTTCAGTATTCTGGTAGAAAACGTTTCTCTTTTCTCTCAATTTGCCATTATCCTTTCTTTCACAAGATTTAAAGGGTTTATGAAAAATGTTTCCAACATCATCGCATGGACTTCTGTAGATGAGCAGATTCACGCCAACGCAGGAATTTTCTTAATCAACAAAATCAGAGAAGAACAGCCTGATCTTTTAACAGACAGCGATATCGAAGATATTTATACTCTGGTTGATGAATCGATCGAAAGAGAAGGTGATATCTTAAGCTGGATCTTTGAATTGGGTGAAATCGATAATGTTTCTAAAGAAGATCTTTTAAACTTCATGAAATACCGTGTAGACGACAGTTTAAAGAAAATCAACATGAAAACAAGATACAACGTAACTCCGGAACAGTACAGACCGATGGTTTGGTTCGAAGAGGAAGTTTTCGCCAATTCTATGGATGATTTCTTTGCGAAAAGACCAGTAGATTATACAAAGCACGATAAGAGTATTACTGCGAACGATTTGTTTTAATTTCTATGATAAATCTAATTCCAAAATATGAAGTTTTATTTAATGATTTAAATAGTGTAAAATTTGGTTCATTCTTTAAATCCAGAGATTTTAAATCTTTTATGATTAGAAAGGGTTATTATGACTTCTGGAAAGGTAGAATGGAACAAATAGATAGTTCACGAAGAGTATATTCTGTTGGGAGTGACTATGAATTATGGAATTCAGTTGATACTTTCAAATCTTTGCTAAATGACAAAACAGCCAAAAATGAAATAGTTATTGTTGAGATAATTATTGAATTTATTTTATATAGTAAAGATAGAATTGATTTCAGTAATATAATTGAAAGCTTAAGGTTAGCACAATTTAGCAGCGAAAATGTTAATAAAATAAAAGAAGTAATTAAATTACAAATTTCTGAAAGTTCAGCCACACAAATTCAAAATGTAGTTTTTGAAAATGATCATAAAGAAAAACAGCCTAAAATGGACAAAAGCAAAGTTTTTATAGTTCATGGTCACAACGATACCGTAAAATTAGAGGTTGCAAGAACCTTAGAAAAATTAAAACTAACTCCCGTAATTTTACATGAAAAAGCAAATAATGGAAAAACAATTATTGAAAAGTTTGAAAAATTTTCTGATGTTTCATTCGCTGTAATTCTATTAACAGCTGATGATTTAGGAAATTCCAAAGATGTAAAAGAACTTAATAAAAGAGCTAGGCAAAATGTTATCTTTGAATTAGGTTATTTTATTGGAAAATTAGGAAGAGAAAATGTAATGACTTTAAAAGAAGATGGTGTTGAAGTTCCTAATGACATCTCTGGCGTCGTTTACACGTCTTATGACCAACAAGGTAGTTGGAAATACGAATTAGGTAAAGAATTAAAATCGGTAGGATTTAAAATAGACATGAACGATCTTTTTAATTAAAGAAAGTCAAACTCATAATCAATAAATAAAAACAAAATTCCTGAGCCTTCAAACCGCTCGGGAATTCGAAAATATACAACAACAATGGAAGAACAAAACAACAACATATGGTGGCTCAATGAAGAGTCTGAGCAAATGCTGAACAGAGGTTATTTGCTGAAGGGTGAAACTGTAGACGGAGCCATCGACAGAATTACCACTGCTGCTGCCAAAAGATTATACAAGCCGGAACTTCAGCCTGCTTTCAAAGAAATGATCACAAAAGGATGGATCAGTTTCTCATCTCCTGTTTGGGCAAATATGGGAACACAGAGAGGTCTTCCTATTTCGTGTTTCAATGTTCATATTCCGGACAGCATTGAGGGAATTACCCACAAAATGGGAGAAGTCATCATGCAGACCAAAATCGGGGGCGGAACTTCGGGATATTTCGGGGAGCTTCGTAACAGAGGAACTGCGGTTACCGATAACGGAAAATCTTCGGGAGCGGTTTCTTTTATGAAACTTTTTGATACGGCAATGGACGTTGTTTCCCAAGGTGGCGTAAGAAGAGGAGCTTTTGCAGCTTACTTAGACATCGATCACGGAGATATTGAAGAATTTTTATCCATCAAAGACATCGGAAGTCCGATCCAGAATTTATTCACGGGAGTTTGTGTTCCGGATTACTGGATGCAGGATATGATTGATGGCGATATGGAAAAGCGTAAAGTCTGGGCAAGAGTACTGGAAAGCCGCCAGCAAAAAGGGCTTCCTTATATTTTCTTTACGGATAACGTTAACAGAAATAAACCACAGGTTTACAAAGACTTAGGACTTACTGTAAATGCAAGTAACCTTTGCTCTGAAATCATGCTTCCTTCTACAAGAGAAGAATCTTTCATCTGCTGTTTATCTTCCATGAACTTGGAATTGTATGATGAATGGAAAGATACAGACGCGGTGAAATTAGCAATCTATTTCTTAGATGCTGTTTTATCTGAATTTATCGACAAAACGGAAGGAAACTATTATCTTCAGGGTGCAAGAAACTTCGCAATGCGTCACAGAGCGCTTGGTTTAGGAGTTTTAGGATATCATTCTTACCTTCAGAAAAACATGATTCCTTTTGAAAGTTTTGAGGCTACACAATTTAATGCAAGAGCATTCAGAAGAATTAAAGAACAGGCAGAGCAGGCTTCAAGAGAGCTTGCCAATATTTACGGAGAGCCGGAATTGCTGAAAGGTTACGGATTAAGAAATACGACAACCATGGCCATTGCGCCTACAACGTCAAGTTCTGCGATTTTAGGACAGACTTCTCCGGGAATTGAGCCGTTTGCTTCTAATTATTATAAAGCAGGTCTTGCGAAAGGAAACTTCATGCGTAAGAACAAATATCTTGCAAAATTACTGGAGGAAAAAGGGCTTGATAACGAAGAAACGTGGAGAACGATCATGTTGAATCACGGTTCGGTACAACATTTGAAGGAGTTAACGGATGAAGAGAAAGCAGTGTTTAAAACATTCAAAGAAATTTCTCCGATGGAGATTATTTCTCAGGCAGCCCAAAGACAACAATACATTGATCAGGCACAGTCTCTGAACCTTCAGATCCCTTCTACAATGCCGGTAAAAGATGTGAACTATCTTTATATCGAAGCATGGAAAAAAGGTGTAAAAACCCTTTATTATCAAAGAAGTTCTTCTGTTTCTAAAGAAATGATGGTAAATTTTGTTACCTGTACAGCTTGTGAAGCATAAGATACTCAAATAATAAACATTACATATTCAATCGGGCACGCTTTTTTAAGCGTGCTTTTTTATGTTAAGAAAAAATTAATATTACATTAATTTCATGATCTTTTATAAAATATCCTGTATAATCTGCCGTGAATAAAGGAAACATGCAAAGACTATTCTTTACAGGAAAATATTTCTGATTTCAGCATTGATTTTCAATTGACAGTAAAATATATTTTTTTCATACATTTGCAAAAAATAACACAAAAAATTATTTCAAACGAATATTATGCGAAAATATTTTCAAGTTAATGGATTTATCACATTAATTCTATTCACTTCTTTTCAGTCTAATGCTCAGGTAAAAATCTCCAATTCTTCTGGAACCGTAAATTCGGAAAGCATCTTACAATTAGAAAATTCATCTAACAACAAAGGCTTTCTGCTTACAAGAATTGCTCTTCAGTCCACCACTTTAGCTGCTCCGATGAATGCTCATGTTGCGGGAATGATCGTTTATAATACAGCAACAGCAGGCACTGCACCCAATAATGTAACTCCGGGAATGTATTATAACACAGGATCAGGCTGGGTAAAATTATCTGCAAAAACTCCAAAAGCAGGAGACATTAAAAACGGATTTCAGGCAGCAGACCATAATGGATGGTATCTCCTCAACGGAAGAGCAATAAGCACTTTGAGTACAAATGCCAGAGCCAGAGCTACAGCATTGGGCTTTACCACCAATTTACCGGATGCTACAGACCGTTTTCTTAAAAATACAAGCGGTACAGACAATCTAGCAGCAGTTTCCGGAGCTGATACTTTTACTATAACACAAGCCAATCTACCCAACGTAACCTTCACAGGAACAACAAATACTACAGGAAGTCATACGCATACGTATACAGACAACCCGTTAAATTCTACTACAAACGACGTAGTATCCGGAACTAATAATCCTATTTCTGATACATCGAGTGTAAATGATACGACAAGTACCGATGGGAATCATACCCACAGTTTAAGTTTTACTTTGGGAAGCAGTCAGCCTGTAAGTATGCAGCCCAATAATATTATTACGAACGTATTTATCTATTTAGGAAACTAGTATGAAGACAAAATTTTTATATACATGTATTGCTGCATTTTTATTTGTTGCACACAAAGCCCAAGTGGGTATTGGAACTTCTAATCCGTCAAATTCTGCTGTTCTGGAACTGAGCAGTACCAATAAAGGTTTTCTGATGAATACTGTCGCACTTACTTCAACCACGTCAGCAGCACCTTTCGGAAGCAATGTGGAAGGGATGTGGGTATACAATACCGCGACAGCAGGAACATCTCCCAATAATGTTATTCCCGGGTTGTATTATAATGATGGTACAAAGTGGGTTTTAATGTCCATTAATAATGATCTTCCTAAAATCGGTGATCTAAAATCCAGCATGGCAACAACCGACCATGACGGATGGTTTCTGCTTAACGGAAGAAATATTTCCACCCTGCCTTCAATCAGCCAGACCAATGCAGCGGCTTTAGGCTTCAGTACAACACTTCCAAGTTCAAGCGACCGGATTTTAAAAGGTAAAAATACTTCTGAGGCAGTATCCTCAACAGGAGGAAGCAATTCTTTCTCCATCGCACAGGCTAATCTTCCGAATGTAAATATTACGGGAACTACGGCTTCTTCGGGAGCGCACACCCACAGCTATACCAACCGAGGCGTAAACTACTGGAACTATAATGCAGGCAGCATTAATACAACAAGAACAATTGATACAGAAGTAAGAACTACGGCTGCCGCAGGAGATCACAGCCACACAATTTCCGTAGCAAGCGGAGGAACCAATACCGCGATTACGCAATATCCAAAACATCTGGTTGTTCAGTATTTTATTTATCTAGGAAAATAACACAAAAATTTAAACAATGAAAAAAATAACTTCCGCTATCATATTAACCTCTTTTACTTCGTTTCTTTCTGCACAGGTGCTTATTACAAACGGAACTCCTAGCAATCCTACTCCAAATCCGAATGCTCTGCTGGAAATTTATTCTAAAAATAACAATAAAGGACTTTTAATGCCCAAGGTTTCGTTGATAACCACTGACAATCCGAGCCCTTTTCCAAGTCATATTACCGGAATGACGGTTTATAATACAAATACCACTACTGCAACCACGCTTACGAGTGTTACTCCCGGCATTTATTATAATGACGGAACTTCATGGAATAAAATGGAAGTACAAATACCTACTGTGGGAGACATAAAATACAGCAATGTAGCGACAGATCATGACGGATGGTATCTCTTAAACGGAAGAGCAGTTTCTACCTTATCTGCAACTGCACAGTCTGCCGCGTCTTCATTAGGCTTTACAGCTTCACTTCCCGACAGTTCAGACAGGTATTTAAAAGCGAAATCTGCTTCGGAAACATTAGGAGCAACAGGCGGAAATACAGCTGTTACTCTTACACAGGCCAATCTTCCGAATATTACTTATAATGCAACAACTTCAAACACTGGAGCGCACAGCCATACCTATAACGACAGGGCAAGCGGAATAGTAAACAGTGTTGAAGCCGGAAATACTAAAACGGTGGTAGACAATGATGCCACGACATCTACAACTTCATCTGCAGGAGCTCATACCCATACATTCTCAATTTCTACAGGCGGATCGGGTACTCCCCTTAATCTGCAGCCAAAATATTTATCTGCCTATATTTTTGTTTATTTAGGACAGTAAAAATAATCTGAAAGCAGCACTAACAAGCTGTTTTTTTTTATTTGAGAGGCAGGGTATTTTTTAATCTTGAAAAATTTAATAAACTTTAACATTTAAGAAATAAAAATATGTATCCCAGCGTAATCACCTGTAAATATTGAAAATATAGCTTTTTCAATCCCTAACCAGTGAATCAAATTACTGCATCTCTGCACTTTATATATTTTTAAAAACAAATTTTTTGTATATTTGCAAATGTATTTTGTTAACAACAAAGTTTATTATTGTTAAAAACACAACTATAAATTGAAATTTTAATTAAATTAATAAAACAAATGTTGTTTTGAAAATAAAAAACAAATAGTTCATTCATAAATCTTGAAGATTATAATGAATTTATTTATAATATAAAAACACACAAAAGAAACCTTAATTAATTTTATTGATAAAGAGTTTATCAATATTAAAAACACAAAAAAATTATTTCTAATGAACAAAATTATCACTCTAATTTTGGTAATGTTTTCTTACAGCATTACCGCACAAGTTGGTATAAACACAAGTTCACCTGATCCCAGCTCTTCTTTAGACATTACAAGCAGTTCAAAAGGTCTGTTACTGCCAAGAATCAGCAACCTTTCACTGGTTACTAATCCTGCAACGGGCTTGGTTATTTTTGATACCAATAAAAAGTGTATAAGCCAAAACGTTGGGACTCCTGCCACTCCGGACTGGGTATGTCTTTCACCTTATTCGGCGAGATTTTTCTACATGCCGAGTGTGGTTTTCGACACTACCACTATTGCGTCAGGACAGACGAAAGATTTGTATACACTGTATAAAAATCAGTTTTCGAATATCCCTACAAATGCGAGAAGTACCTCTGCGCCTGCAACAATTCCTTTTTTCCCTAACGCAACGGATCTTTATTATTATGTAACAGGGTATGATTCTACTGTA
>NZ_JBBCQL010000196.1:0-8836 GCF_037149975.1 Chryseobacterium sp. VD8
ATATTCCTGAAATTGATAAAATATTCATTTACGGAATTGATGATTAAAATATATTATGCCGGAAACTTTAATCTTTTTCACCGCTTTACTGGGAATTTCAAATTTCCATTATTTCCTCTTTTTCAGGAGGGAAAATAAGCAGCTGAAGCTGAAAATATATTTAACGGTACTTTTCATGATTACCATTCTGGCAAGTTTATATATCATTATTATTACTCCCGATTTCTTTGAATATAAAGGCTTGGAAAACTGCTTGTTTTTGGTGATGATTAACTTTGCTGTTCCCGGATATTTCTTAATGCTTTTCGGAATCAACAGTCTCTTGGAAAACATTCCGATTATTCGTGGCTATTTTACTTTCAATGTTATGTTTTGTATTTTATTTCTGAGTTCAACAATGTTATACTATTTTTTAATGACGTTGATCATGATGATTTTCACTTTAGATAATGTTTAAATTTACTTTCAGATAAAGAACCCATGACGACTCGCCTTTACATGATTGCTCCAGCTCTTGATAAAAAGTTTGTGAAATCGAAAGGAAAAATATGGTTCGAAAACTATTTATACTCTGAAAAAGAAATTTCGCGTGATGAATTTCAGACACGTTGCACCCAAATTTCCAAAAAAGATTCTGCCATTGCCAACGAAATACTTAAATATCTGTTTTAAAAATTCGCAAATATTATTCTACCTTTGATCTTTATTACGTTTAAAAATAGAAAAGCAAATGACTACAGACACATTAGACTTTTGGGTAGGAAATTTCAAAAGCGAGGAAGATTTTTATGAATTTGTGGAAGAAGATGAAAATTTTTATCTGGAAGAAGAATCTGATGAAAAATATATTTCAAAATTTGCAGAATCTCAGGACACCATCTGGCTGGATCACGATTTTGTAGAATACGGCTATGAAGACGGAAACAGAACCATTTACGAAAAATTTGCAGATTATTCTTTTGCAGAACAGTGGCTCCCGATTTTAATCAACAGGCTCAACGAACTGAATCTTGATTTTGATATTAATTCCATTATTTTCCTGAATAAACAGATTCCGAAACCCACTTCCGTAGAAACAGATTTTTTCTCTCTGGTTTACATCGGAGGAATTGAATATTCTGCGTAAAATATTTAAAAACTTATAACCTTTTTCAAATTATTAAATGAACATTTATTCTGCTCTTCAGATTGGCGATTACCACATTAATCATTGCGAAGATTTTCTCATCACAAAGAAAATAGGAAGCGATAAGATTCTGTGTGCTGTAATGGATGGATGTTCAACCGCTATGGAAAGTCAGTTTGCTTCTGCACTATTTGGGAAGATCCTGCGTAAAATATGCATTGAAAAAGGTTATAAAGAATTATACGAAACAGAGAAAAATTCTGATCCTGAAGAAGATTTAAAAGCTGTTTTAAAAGAGCTTTTTAAAGAAATTTCAACCGTAAAAAATCATTTACTGCTTGATGAAAAAGAACTTCTTACGACATTGACTGTTCTTCTTTACGACACCAAAAAGGACAAAGGAATTATCATATGTATCGGAGACGGTTTAGTGTGTATCAATGGAAAAACAAGAGAATTTGAAAGAGACAACAAACCGGATTATCTGGCGTATCATTTAAAGGAAAATTTTGAAGAATTTTACTTCAATCAGACTCAGAAAATACGATTCAGTAAGCTTGAAGATATTTCTATTGCTACAGATGGAATTTCATCTTTCATCCCAATTAAAAAGACAGATCACAACGAAAAAATAAATCCGACAGACTATCTTCTCTATGATAAAAGCAATATTGAATCTGAAGAAATGCTTTCCCTGAAATTAAAAAAGCTTGAACATCATTACGGAATGAAACCGACTGATGATCTCGCCATCATAAGAATTATAAAATAACACAAATGAAAACATTCACCCTTACAGGCGGTGCCAGAATCGGCAGAGCCAATGCAACCTACCCTTTCGCAAATTTATACGTAGACGAAAATACCCTGAAAATAAATGCTTCACTGGTAGGAAATCTTATCTTTCAGCCACAGGATATTATTTCGATAAAACCCTATTCTTTGGTTCCTATCATCGGAAAAGGCATCAAAATTCTGCACAAAGTAGACAACTACAATCAGCACGTTGTATTCTGGACAATGACAGATCCTGAATTTGTAATCAGCGAAATTAAAAAGACCGGATTTTTAGAGAAGACCAATATTCCTTCCGAAAAAGATTTAACGATCGTTCAACAGCAGAAACAGGGCGGATTTCCATTAAAGCCTTTTGTGAAAATCGTTTTTACAGTAGTTTGGAATGCTCTTTTTTTATATGATTTCATTCCGTTCTTTTTTGGAAACAATGAAAAAACCCCTTTTGGTACGGGAGTCTGTACAGCATTGGGATTACTTTTTACCACAGCTTTACTCACCTTAATTTCAGGAGATTTCCGAAAACTGATTTTAAAAGAAGGCAGAACACTGGACGATATAAAAAAATCAGCTATTTTTATCTTGCTGATCAGCGGAATTATGTTTACCGCTTTTCTTACGTTTGCTTTATCATAACTTAATAAGATGATTTCTAAAAAGTTACTTCGCATTGCTATAGCTGTTTTATTCCTGCTTATCGTTGTTCATACTTTAGGAAATTATCTCATTCTTTATCCGATGAAGTTTGATTTCTGGACGGTTATTTCGGAAAGCCAGCCACAATATCTTCTTTTTATTATTGCTTTTTTTGTTCTTATTTCATGGTTAATAAGCCATGTCAGAATTAAGAATTTAAGTCCTAAAAACAGATTTCTTCTGGCTTTTACCATTTTGTGCGGAATAATACTTTTATGGATAAGTTATTTTAATTTAAACACTTACTTCAATACCCGAAAAGTAATTACAAAAATTGAGAATGATTACATCCAACAGGCGAAAGAAGATATTAAAAATGATCAGGTTACTTTTAGATTTACCGGAGGATTTGAATTACCAAACAATGGCCGGAAAATGGATGTAAAAATTGACAGCATTCAAAAAAAGTATGGAATTAAAAGTGAAAATACAGGTTGTACCATAGACGAAATTGATACTAAAGCTCAGGAAAAATACATCGAAACAGTAAAGCCGTACTTAGAAAAAAGGAATGGAAAAGGCTGGGAAAGTAAAATGCAGAATGAAATCAACAAACTGAAATTAACCGAATTATCTACTCAAAAATAATTTTCATTAATAATTTAGTTTCTAAGAAAAAAATCGCTAAATTTAAAACAAACTAACAATCAGTTATTTAAATTGATTTTAATAACCTTAAAACTACAAACATGAAATTATCTCAACATCAGTTATCTGAAAATTCAGGATAAATTACTTCTTTTTTTATCGTCATTCAGGATGGATTTTAATTCATCTTTTCATTTAATTTTTACTTCTTTAAAAAACGCTCAGCCATGAAAATAGGAATCTATATATCCGGATTGGGAATTTCAAAAAGTAACTCGGTTGAAAATTATGCAGAACGGTTAAAAAATGAAATCAATTTCAATACAAATGGTTACCAGTACGAAACCAAAATCGAAAAAATCCATTACAGCAAAAGCAGGGAAAGCACTGTTGTAAGTATTGTTGAAAAAGAATCTCCCGAAAATCCCGTTTACAAATTTTACGATTTTAAGTACAACGAAATTCTCACCGAGGATTTCAAAGGCAGAACGCTTATTTACAAAAGTCTCTGGCTTTTCGCATTGGTTATCAGGAAATTTCCATTAATCATCAAACGGATTTTTATCCCCAAAAACTATTCAAGACCGGGACAATTAATGTATGTATTTTCCATATTTTTGATTTTATCGCTTTCTTTGGTTCTGATGTTTCCCGCCGTTCTCGAAGCTACAGGTCAGTTTTTCTCAAAAGAAAGCGGAAAAATTACTGAACTCAGAAAACTGATTCCCATCGGAGACCTGAAATATATTTCGATGAAAGGAATTTTTATCGATCTTCCTAATAAACGCTATATTGGTATAGATTTTAACTGGTTTTCTAAACTGATTATTTTATTTACAGCGCTCTTGGTATTGCTTGTTCCGAACGCCAATACCATTATCACAGATCTTGCCACCAATTTCGTCTGCGCCAACGATTATTTGCAGCACGGCTCAAAAAAACAACTGATTCAGGGAAATTTAGAACACCTTGTAGATTATATTACGGAAAACGAAAAGGACTGTAAAATTCATTTTCATGCCTACAGTTTCGGAAGTGTTCTCGCATTAGACTATGTTTTTCCCTATGGCATAAAAGCCTCTAAAAATGCTTTAGAATACTGTGAATCCATTATCACTATCGGAACACCTTATGAATTTGTAAATTCTTATTATCCTGAATTTTACAACAATCGCCAAACCCAACCCGGAGATCAGCTTCAGTGGTTGAATGTGTATTCCGCCGCTGACGCTTTAGGTTCCAACTTCAGAAAAGACGGAATTGCCGGAGACTCTAAAATCTCTTTCAAAGGAGCTTCCAATAAGCCGTATAATATCAATTACGAAGTTTATCCTATCGGAAAATTCAGCATTATTGATTTTATCATGCTCTATAGCATCAAAGTGCATGATATGTACTGGGACGAAAATACGGAAGGGCAAAGCTGTCTGGGACTGGTTTATCAGGAGATGAAGGGAAAAGGTTTGATGTAAATTAAATTACTCAATAATTTCCCACTTATCATATTTGTATTCGTAGGTTTTTACTGTTTTTTTACTGTTGATATACTGATAAACTTTTACCTGATGATCCGGCAGATTATAAAAACTAAATTGAACATAATCCATCCCTGTATTTCCTGAGATTTCCAAAGAATCTTTACTATTTTTGGAATAGTAGTAAAATTCTGCTCCGGACTCCTTCACTTTTCCTACACTAAATTTCTTGAATTTTTCTGCATCTTCTTTATCCACGTAATAATATCCTTCATAATATCCAAAACCGCTGCCAAACGAACTTGGAATGATAAATTTATCTTTAAATTTTTTCCCTAAATAAATCAAATCATCAGTAGTCCAATTTTGAAGGTTATAAAACGGATCTTTGAGATTGTATTTTTCACATTCATATTCGCCAGGATCGAAACTTCCACATTCTAATCTAAAAACACTGTATCTGAAATTAATGTATCTTCTGGTAAATTGTCGCTCATCCAAATCATCTATTAAGGTTCTGGTTAAAGAATTGAAATCCATTTCGGAAGCTTCATGCTTTAGCTTATCATACAGAATCTTATCTTTTTTATTTTCTTCAATGCATTTCGCTTTTGAGTATATATAATTTTCATAAATAGAATCCTTTTTCGCTTGGGAAAAGATAATGATAGGGAAAAGCAAAAATAAAAACTTCATCAGATAAATTTGTTCATTTAAAATTATTAATAATTTTTCTTAGAAATGATCTTTTCAAACCGATCAATAAAAAAACTTCCATAAATATGAAAGTTTATCTTTTTAATATCTATTTTTTCAGACACTTCAATAAGCTCAAATGACATCACTAAAAATTGACAGCAATAAAAATAATAAGCCTCATTTCATCTATTTCCTGACCGGTTCATAAAAATAAGGCGGTCGCGCTCCCATTGGCGGAACCACAAAAGATCCTTTATTCGAAAAATAAGTAAAAAACCCGTTTTCTTTGTTTGATTTATCAGGATAAAAAATTAATTCTACAGATTTTATTTTATCAGAATCATTTTGAATTTCGCCAATCTCGAAATATTCAAATACAAAAGGATTATCCGGAAAATCATAATAAGTAATTTCCTTTTTATCAAAGTCGATATAAGCATTCTGATCTTTATCTCTGAATAATTTTTGGGTTTTAAAATAATTTTCGATATCACTTTTATTATTAAACGGAATAAATGCTGCCTTAGGATTTGCAAACAAATAATCACTAGCCGATTCTGTACTTAATCCAAGAAGCGTAAGTTTTTTTCCTTCAAGTCTAAAATAAAAATGATAAGTCCCACCCTGATTTTTTGAAATTCCTACCGCAGAAAAATTACAGGATGTTTCAAGTTTTCTGTTTTCTTTAAAAAATGATTCTGAATATGATGTATATGTATTATCAAAATTTCTTAAGGAAAAATCACCTTTATTTTGTTTAACGAAAAATCCTGTTTTAGAAAATTCAAAATCGCCTAAATACATGGGAAAATCTGTAAAATCTACATTTTCAAAAACATCCTGATTAAACCAGTCAATTTCATCTTCTAAAGTAGAATTTATTCTCAGAATAGGATATGGACCGTCATGATAAAAAAGCATCATTCCTAAATCAGCATCAATGTATTTATCGATATTTTCAGCTTTATGAGAATTAAAATCTTTAACAAAGTTTGTAAAAACAATAAGAGAATCTTCTTTTACATTTTCTTTTGTTTCCTTAGTATTTTTTTTTACTTCGGAACCATTTTCTTTATGTTCTTTTTCACGTAAGTTAAAAAAGAAAACAGCAGAAATTACAATAATAAAAGATGCAATAAGAATATATAGTTTTGTTTTTTTCACGGTTTGAGTTTTTTCTAAGCTTTACATTTGAAAGTAATTGTTTGATAAAAAATGCTTCAACAAACTTAGCGCAACATCTCTAATACTAAAAGCCTTATTTTAGCGGCTCATTCGTAGCGACGTCATGCTAAGCTTGCCGAAGCATCTTATACTTTTTTATTTTTTAATGCGCTTCCAGCCAGTTATTTCCTACGCCAACTTCAACCAATAGCGGAACCTGCGTTTCAACGGCGTTTTCCATTTCCATTTTAATGATGTTTTTGGCAACTTCCACCTCATCAATCGGGGCTTCAAAAATTAATTCGTCATGCACCTGAAGCAGCATTTTTGTCTGCAGCTTTTCCTTTTCCAGTTCTTTCTGAATTTTAATCATTGCCATTTTTACCACATCAGCTGCACTTCCCTGAACAGGAGCATTTACCGCATTTCGTTCCGCGTGACCGCGAACCACAAAATTATTGGAATTGATGTCTTTTAAATGGCGTTTTCTGCCTAAAAGTGTTTCCACATAACCGACTTCACGGGCTTTTCTTACCTGTTCCGCCATGTATTCCTTCAGTTTCGGATAGGTTTCAAAATAGGCTTCGATCATTTGTTTGGCTTCCGTTCTGGAAAGTCCGGTCTGCTCTGCCAATGCAAAAGCGCCCTGTCCGTAAATGATTCCGAAGTTTACGGTTTTTGCCTGACTTCTCTGTGTTTTGGAAACTTCTTCCAATGGAATATTGAACAGTTTTGCCGCCGTAGAAGCGTGAATATCTTCCCCGTTCTGGAACGCTTTAATCATATTGTCTTCCCCTGAAATTTCGGCAATCAGACGCAGTTCGATCTGGGAATAATCGGCAGAAATAATTTTCTTTCCTTCTGCTGAAACAAACGCTCCACGAATTTGCTGTCCCCTTAAAGTTCGGATCGGAATATTCTGCAAATTAGGGTTTACACTCGCCAAACGACCTGTTGCAGCCGTAGTCTGTGAGAAATTGGTATGAACACGGTTATCGAATTTTTCAATCTGCGACGGCAATGCATCAACATAAGTCGATTTTAATTTCTGATAGGTTCTGTATTCCAGAATATGTTTGATGATTTCGTGTTTTGAAGACAATTTTTGAAGCACATCTTCCGAAGTTGCGTACTGTCCGGTTTTTGTCTTTTTAGCCTTCGGGTCGAGCTGCATTTTTTCAAATAAAATTTCACCCAACTGTTTTGGAGAATTCATGTTAAATTCTTCTCCTGAAATCTCAAATATTTTGGATTCGAGCTGTCTTAAATCGTTCTCAAGATCAATACTTTCCTGAGCCAGCCATTTTTCGTCAAGAGAAATTCCTTCCAGTTCCATCTTTGCCAAAACTTCCATCAAAGGCATTTCTATGCTGAAGAATAAGTCTTCTAAATTTTCTTTTTTAAGCTGCGGCGCAAACAATTCGTACAACTGGAAAGTTACATCTGCATCTTCTGCGGCGTAATCGGTCTGGGTTCTGAGATCCGCATCACGGAAATTGCCCTGTTTTTTTCCTTTTTTACCGATGATGGTTTCGATAGAAACAGGCTTGTAATTTAAGTAAACCTCTGAAAGATAATCCATTCCGTGTCTTCCGTCCGGATTTAAAAGGTAATGCGCAATCATGGTATCAAACATGGCTCCTTTTACCGTGATATTATATCTTTTCAGGATTTTATAATCGAATTTCAGATTGTGCGCTACTTTTACCAGATCTTCTTTTTCGAAAAACGGTCTGAAAATTTCCAGCGTCTGCAGAACTTCCCCCTGATCTTCGGATAACGGAACATAATACGCCAAACCTTTTTTGTAGGAAAAACTCATCCCGACTAATTCAGCTTCCAGTTCATTAAGAGACGTGGTTTCGGTATCGAAACAGACTACTTTTTGTTTTAATAAATTATTGACTAAAATTTTCTGCGCTTTCGGATTATCTACAAACTGATAAAGGTGATCATTCTGCTCAATCGTCGATTTTGTGGATGTTGCCTGATCAAGATCTTCATAAGTGGCGAAAAGATCCAACTGTCCTACTGCCTGTGCAGCTTTTTGCTGCGGAGTCGTTTCAGTAACGGTTACTTCCACTTCTGTAACCACGGTTGCGGATGCAGCAGGAGCAAAAGCACGGTAAAGATTTTCATACAATCTCCGGAATTCTATTTCCTCAAAAACTTCTTTCACTTTCTCAAAATCAGGGGTTTCCAGATCGTACTGTTCCTGATGAAATTCTACAGGCGCATCGCAGATAATGGTAGCTAACTTTTTGGATAAAATTCCTCTTTCTGCGGAAGCTTC
>NZ_JBBCQL010000197.1:0-8790 GCF_037149975.1 Chryseobacterium sp. VD8
AAACCCTTTTCCTTTTCAGTTTCCGGGTACAGCAGAATACATCACCATCCATGCGCAGCTTTATGATTACAAAAGTGATGAGATTATTGCAACTAAAAAGCAGGAGTTCCTGAAACAATCCTTTACATTTAAAAAGGTGGGAGCTCTTGATAAAACAAATCCAGCACATTTTAATTTTTTCTGGAACAGCAAAAGGCTGGTATCCAAGGTGGAAGGCCCATTTGATAAAGACGGAAAACTGAGATCCGAAATAAAGCCCGGTGAACGGTATTATTTTACAGCTACACCAAACCAGGATCTGCATAATGTGGAACTTCTTTCCGTAAAATGGTCTTACCGTTATGATGACGGAGAAATTACCCGCTTTAAAAATCACAGTGAGACCGTCAGTAACGGATGCAACGTGATGGAATGTACTTTTCATAAGGATCCGAAGAAAATAAAAGTGTATGCGTATTTCTTCGATCCAAGCGAAAAGGTAATGGTAAAGTTTACCAATTCCGGAATCACGGAAGAAGAGGAAGAACAGGTGCCTGCAAAACAGCAGCCCGCAGAAAGTAGCCCGGAAGTATCCGCTCCGGACAATACAGAAAGCTCAGGTGAAGCCTTGGTGTGGAGTAAGAAAGTGAGTTCTGAGTTTTGTGAGAAAGTGAAAAAAATCTCAAAAAATCTCGGATTGCCACAGCAGAATAATGAAGGAGCCAATTGGCTGATGACGGTCATGGCCTTGGAATCGGCATATACATTCAGTCCAAAAGCCGGTACATTCGGGAAAAATCCTGATGAGACCAGTAAATACAAATATGTCGGGCTCATACAATTTGGAAAGGCGGCAGCAGAAGAAGTGGGAACAACCAGAACTCACCTGATGTCTTTAACGGCCGAGCAGCAATTGGATTATGTAGAAAAACATTTCAAGTTAAAAAGGTTCAGAGGATTATTGAAGAGTAAAACGGCTCTTTATCTTTCGGTTAATTATCCGGTAGCTACCAAACACGCCGGAGAAAAAGATTATGTGGTGTATGACAGCTCAAAGGATGCTTATGATGATAACCCGATGTTCAAAAGAGAATCCCATGAATTCTGGATTGATAAAAAAACAGGAAACAAAAAATACTATAAAGGCAGAAAAGGCAAATCATACGTATGGGAATTCGATGAAGCTTTAAATGAAGTTGAAGAATTGGGAAAACAATATATGAGCAATGCGTCTGCTCCCAAAAGCAAGCCTGTAGCCGATCATAAGAAAACATCTGCTCCATCTGCCACGCCTTCAGCTCCAAAAAATAATACAAAGGCGTCAGCAAAGGATATTGTAACCTACCATGTGTATCATAACGGTATAATAGAAAAGCATATTCCCAAACAAATAAAGCTGGGAAATGAGAAGAAATATAAATATGTGTATCATGACTACAAAAACGTAATACATGAGATCTGCGTAGCAGAATGGCATACCACAAAAGAAAAGGGAGTCGGGAAAGTACATATGACAAAGCCTACTCATGCTAAAATTGTATCAGACGAGAATGTGAATGAAGGAAATACCTCCAGAAGAGTAAAATATCAGAATGGTGATATCGCAGAGTATGGAAGCCATCCTAAAAAAGGTAAAATATGGCTTTTGTATAAAGCCGGGCAAAATAATGTAGAACTTCTGAAAATGCCGGATAGTTTAAATTATAATAAGGACGAGGTATCCATAGCCTACGAATTTACAGAAACCAAGAGAAGATATACTGGGGTGAATTCATTTGCTGGGTTTATAGGATATCTGGCAAAGTCGGGCAGGAAACTAAAAACAACGGGAAGCTGTTTCTCCGAAGGATCAAGTTTTCCCAGTCAGGAACACTGTAATGGAAGAAGTGTGGATACTTTATATCTGAAGAAAGTAGAAGAT
The DNA here is from genome assembly GCF_037149975.1 of Chryseobacterium sp. VD8. NCBI lineage: Bacteria > Pseudomonadati > Bacteroidota > Flavobacteriia > Flavobacteriales > Weeksellaceae > Chryseobacterium > Chryseobacterium sp. VD8. The sequence continues at coordinate 1,901 of NZ_JBBCQL010000197.1, forward strand.
GATCAGAAAGTAATTGACAGTGCTATATTTTTCCATTTCACAGAGGTTTTAAAAGGTGTTGATGCATACTGTAAAAAATTAAAAAGAGCGGGAAATGGAGGAACGCTCCACAACAGCCATCTTCATTCCGGGAATTTTGATGGGAGCATCGTTAAAACCATAACAGAAAAATAATGTAAGCAAGGTTTGAAAGTGTCAGAACCAGTTTAAATTTTTATTTTGAATCGGAATTTAAAGTGGATTAATGATTTTGGTTATTAATAAATTATTTAATTATGCATACTCTTTAAAATTCCGCTTCAAAATAAAATAATAGAATTTAAACAAATTATCAGAGGCAGAACCGAAGTGATTCTGCCTCTGTTATTTTATCCTGTGTAATAAGAAGTTTTAACTTAAATGATAAGTTTTTTCTTTACAGTAATTGCTTTTTTTCCTCTGTTGTACTATTAGATGGAAATTCTGTGCATAAGCTGTTTCTGAATATAACTCACAATTTAAAACTCTTTACCAGTTCACAAACATAAACTGATCCTTCCACGGCAGCTTCACAAGACCGATTCCCCACGAAAGTCTTTCAAGTAAAATATCCTGTGTTTTTCGTTCTACGGTAAGAGTGCAGTCGTGGTTGGAGACAACCAGTTTTCCGGGACGTTGAAAAAATTCATTCTGGAGTAATTCTGCGGATGAGGTTTTCATGGCGCTCCAGTTGTGCTGAACGCTTTCTATAAGATTTTTAACCTGAGCTTTATGTTTACGAGAAAGCTTAATATGTCGGTTGATCGATTGATGAAGAGGAATATTGCACAAAAATTTCTCAAATATCATATCGTATTCAGGAGCATTTATTTTTCCGGTAGCAATATAATGAAGCAGATGTGCACCCAGTTCAGGATCTGAAAGCTGGTTAGTTTTCTTGTCCAGAAGATCGCAATGCTCAAAAAAAGTTTTCATAAACGGATGGATCAGAACCAGTCCTGCATTTTGGACATATTGTCCTTCATCAGAAGCAATTTCTTCATCTTTTTCTTCAGAATTTTTGCTATTTTGCATTACCACATCATTGATTTCCGTAAAATTTTGCTGATTTTTTTTCGTTGTCTTTTTTGTATTTTGATCGTTTTTGATGAATGTATCTTCAATTTTTTCAATCAATCTAGCTTCTTTGATCTCCGGAAATATCTTTAATACTGTTTTTACATTCTGAAGATTATCTTTTGCAGAAGATGAAACTTTTAATAAAATTTCGGATTTTAGTATTTCTTCTAAAAAATAATCCTCAATATGGATGGTCGGAGATTTCAGATGTCCCGACAAAATATTTAAAATCAGTCTCCATATCATAATTCTGTTAGTCTGATCCAGCTTTGAGATCAACTGTATAATCTCTGATTGTAAATTGATTTTTAATGCTTTATCTTTTAAAATAACATTGCATAATTGGGCAATTTGTCCGTCAGAAAGCTGATGAATGATTCTTTCCTGCACATTTCTTTTAGAAAAAACAGGAAGAATACAGCTTTGAAAATTTTCAGCCTGAATAATAGCATTAAATACTTTTGGCTCAAGCAGAGAAAGACTTTTTTTATCAGAATTCCACCATGGCATACTTCCTCTTTCCAAAAAATAAATAAAGCTCTGAAGAATTTTTTCCTGATTGGTTACCAGATACGCTTCAGAATGATTTGCCGTAAACTCATCTGAATTTAAAACAGGGTTTGTAATTTCAGATAATTTCTCTTCGAAAACTTGGGCAATTTTATTTTTCATATCAGAATTTAATGTGCTGCTTTTTACATCCAGATTCAATTCCAGTTTAGGGATCTGCAAAATATGGTCTTCTAATCTATGTTCAAAAGTACTGAGGTATTTTTCTATTTTCGGAAACACATCCATCGACAGAAAACTGTTGATATCATCTTTTATACTCAATCCTTTTTCTTTATTATTTACCGTAATTTCAATAAAAACTTTCTGAATGATATGATCTTGTTTCACATTAAATAAATTTGGGTTATACAATGGTGGAATTACCGTAAAATGCCTATTTCTTGTCAAATTCTCCACCCCAGAAACCTGCAGGACAAAGGCTGTATTTGGATCTCTGTTTTGCACTCAGTCTGCATCCGCAACCTCTTATAAAGCCGTCTTTCGGAGCATCTGAAACTTCCAGAGTCTGAGGATGAATCCATTTTTGGGTATTGCAGTTGTTTCCGTTTTTCAAAGGACAGGCGTTACAGATTTCTTCTCTTACAGAAAAAACAACTTCCTCGTCCTGATTTGCCATACCCAATTTTGATCTTAATTCATTAAAATGGCCGCCAATAATTTCATTGCGCTTGCCAAAAAGAGTTTTAATATTCATTGTGATTAAAGTTTAAATTATGGGGTCAAAATTAGAGGAAGAAAAACAGTATAACGAATAATAAGACCTCGCTGTTCTGTCTTTGCAGTAGATCATAAACTTTTGTTCTGATAATAAAAACGATAAATTTTTTAATTCAGAAAAGGATGAAATCTGATCAGATATCGATAATTGAAAAAATATTGAGCGGATAAAAAAATCAAAAGAGAAATCTCACAACATTATACTTAAAATAATCATTTTTCACGCCTTAAAATTACCTTCTGTTAACAGTGTTTATTTCATAAGACTTAGATATGTATAAATTTTTGTTAAATTTGGTGTATGTTAATTATTTGATTATCATTATTTTATATTGATTTGTTTTTTAGGTTAAAAGAGAATTCAAAAAAAGCATTTACTGCAAAGACAGGATGGAGCCCCCAAAATATTCGTTTTTTAAGTCGGGTGGATTGTATGTTTGCACCATAATACTAAAGAACAAAAATTATGATAAAAGAAGTATTAACAGTTTTAAAAAATGAATTGCATTCTGCCGGTTTAGCAGATGTTGTTGTTAACGACATCGCAAAGCATGAAGACGGAGCTGCGGGACTTGATAATAAAGTGGTGATTACTTTACTGAACGTTCAGGAGGAATCTACCATGAAAAATATCTCAAGATATGTAAAAAATACATCCAATGTTACAAAAATGGAAAGTCCTTCGGCTTATGTAAATCTTTTCGTAATGGTTACAGCCAATATGACGGATTATGACAGTGCTTTAATAAACATTTCAAAAGTTATTGAGGTTCTTCGTGCAAAAAATGTATTGGAATATGCTGCAACCGGTATCGGGGAAAGTAACTTTACTTTCAGAACAGAAATGCATGCCGTACCGTTTGAGCAGCTAAGTTACATCTGGGGTTTATTGGGCGGAAAGATCATTCCTTCCGTAATGTATAAAGTAAGTGTGGTTAAGATTGGAGCTAAAAATATTTCTGATGTTCAGCTTATTAACGATGTTGATATTAAGGATATTACGGTTAAATAATATCAGAAAACAAATAACCCTTTAATTTAAAATTTATGAACATGCCAAATCCGACGACACCCGGTGTTTCTATTGAAGAACTGCCAAAACTTCCCAACTCCATTGCACTAGTAGAAACTGCAGTACCTGTATTCATAGGATATACCGAACGAAAGCCTTCCGAAGATAATAATACAAGTATACCTGATTATAAGCCTGCTAAAATTAATTCTCTCTTGGATTTTGAGAAAAAATTCGGGAGTGCAAAAATGGAAAGTATTACATTAAAAGATACTGATGCAGGAATAACAGTTTTAGACCCAAAGGCAAAATTTTTAATGTATTATTCGTTACAAATGTATTTTGCTAATGGAGGCGGTTCTTGCTATATCGTTTCTGTGGGAGATTACAATGCACCACAAGTGGAAAAAAATCTTTTGGAATCAGGGTTAAATTTAATCAATAATATAAAAGAGCCACTTCTTCTTATTTTCCCGGATGCCGTATCCTTAAATTCTCCAAATGAATTTCATGAATTATATAATACCGCAATTGCTAAAGCCGAATCTGCAGGAGAATCCAAAAATATGTTTGCCCTATTAGATACTTACTATGGAAATTCCACAACAAAGATCGGAAATCTTACTGCAGTAGAGAGTTTCAGAAATACAGTAAATTCCTCAAGTTATGCGGCAGCTTATTTTCCTCATCTGAAAACGGTTTTAAACTATCATTTTGATGAAAAAATAACTCCTGTTTCTCACCTCGATACGCAGAATCAGCCCGTTGGAATTGCCAATGGGGTAACATTAGAGTCCCTGAAGAACGCAAATTCTTCATTATACAATCAGATAAAAGAATTACTGAAATCCCTGGAAGTAGTTTTGCCGCCATCATCTGCAATAGCAGGAGTGTATGGAAGAATAGACAATACAAGAGGAGTCTGGAAAGCGCCCGCCAATGTAAGTTTGAATTACGTAACAGCTCCGACTGAAAAAATTTCCGACGAAGAACAATCCGGTTTAAACATTGATGATGAAGGAAAATCAATCAATGCCATCAGAAGCTTTACAGGAAAAGGAACCTTGGTTTGGGGAGCCAGAACGCTGGATGGAAAAGACAAAAAGGAAGATGAAAAAGATAACGAGTGGAAATATATTCATGTGCGCCGTTATTATAACATGCTTAAACAGTCCATAAGCATAGCACTTAATGAAAAATTTATCAATCAGCCGCATGTCATTCATACATGGTTAAGAGCAAAAGCAATGATTGAGAATTTTCTCAATCAGCAATGGATAGACGGAGCATTGGCGGGAAACTCTCCCAAAGAAGCTTACAAAGTTGAGGTAAAATCCGGAGGAACAGACATCATGGATGTAAAAATTGAAGTAGCCTTAGTACGTCCTGCCGAGTTTATTGTATTAAATTTTTCCCACAAACTATAACAAAACCAAAATCAATCACAACAAAATATTGAAGTTCAGCTTCGAGTGATAATTAATATTAACTTAAAATTTTTAACAAATGAATTACAAAACCCCTGGAGTCTATGTGGAGGAAGAGGCAAAATTTCCGCCTTCCGTAGCGCAAGTTGAAACAGCTATTCCCGCTTTTATCGGATATACAGAAAAAGGGACACAAAACAAACCTACGAGAATCTCGTCCATGCTGGAATTTGAAGAACTTTTTGGAAAAGCATACGCTGAAACTTTTGCTGTAGCTTTCAAAGAGGGTGCTGCAACAGCAGTTCAGCCAAAGGTAAGCGATTTCAAAATGTATTACGCGATGCAAATGTATTTTGCCAATGGAGGCGGACCATGCTATATTGTTTCGGTAGGCGATTATGATGATGATGTTACTGTTGGAACTATTGCAACTCAGCAAGGAACTCTCTTATACGGTCTTGAATTATTAAAAAAAGAAGACGAACCTACACTTATCGTTTTTCCTGATCTTCAAGATCGAGTAGCTTCTGCTGCTGATGTCGATGCTGCTAAAGCCATTTTAGCTACTGCAAAAAAGAATGAAATTTTAGCCACTGCATCTAAAGTTGCGGCTCAAGTTGTTGCAGATGCTGTTAATAATGCTGCAGATGTTGAGCTAGCTCAAACTGTTGCTCAGGCTGCAACTACTGTTACAGATGCTGTTACAGATGCTCAAGTTGCCGCTGAAGCTGCGGCTGAACTTGCTGCGGTTACTTTTAATCAAGAAATTGAAGCAGCTACTGAAGTTGCTGCCAGAAGTGCCGCTAAAGCTGTTGCAGATGCTGTTGTTGAAAGTAAATTTGCAGGTGCTATTCTTGCTGATATTAAAGAGGCAGCTAACTCTGTAGCTCAAAATTTTCAAAACGATCTTATTACAGCTACAAGTATTACTAGCGATGCCAATGAAGAACTTGATAATACTAAAAAGATTGATGCTTCTTCTTCAGAACCTTTGGTTATCAATGCTATTAAGAATACCTACTCTTTGTATGACAGTGCCTTAGATCAGGCAGAATCTATGAAAGACAGGTTTGTTATTATGGATGTTTTAGGAGATGATGCCACTTTCAGAAATAAAGTAACTTCTACAGGACTAAAATACGGAGCAGCTTATTATCCGAACCTTAAAACAATTTTAACGTACGCTTTTAAAGAAGATAAGGTTTCTGTGATGGGTGCTTCCGGCGCAACAACTTTAGCAGAATTAAAATTAAAAAATTCTGAACTGTACAATCAGGCTAAAGCGGCAATTGAATCCAAAAAAGTAGTCTTAGCTCCATCTTCAACAATGGCAGGTGTTTACGCTAAAGTAGACAGTACATCCGGAGTATTCAAAGCTCCTGCTAATACAGGACTTAATTATGTTGATTCTCCCGTTACTAAAATTTCCAATAAACGTCAGGATGAACTTAACGTAGATCCGACTTCAGGAAAATCCATCAACGTTATCAGATCTTTTACAGGAAAAGGCACATTGGTTTGGGGTGCAAGAACACTTGACGGCAACAGCAACGAATGGAGATACATTTCAGTACGCAGATTCTTCAACATGGTGGAAGAATCCGTGAAAAAAGCAACAGAACGTTTCGTATTTGAACCGAACACAGCCAATACATGGGTTCGCGTACAGACGATGATCGAAAACTTCCTGAACCAGCAGTGGCAGGACGGAGCATTGGCAGGAAGCAAGCCGGAAGAAGCTTATTATGTAAGCGTAGGCTTAAACAAAACCATGTCTGCACAGGATATCCTTGAAGGCAGAATGATCGTGGAGATCGGTATGGCGGCAGTTCGTCCGGCAGAATTTATTGTTCTTCGTTTCTCACACAAACTGCAGGAAGCTTAAAAATTAAAACAAACAAATAACAAAATTAAATCAAGACAATTATGAATACATATCCATTAGTAAAGTTTTCCTTTGAAGTAGACTGGGGCGGAACGAACATCGGTTTTCAGGAAGTTTCGGGATTAAGCATCGAGCGCGATATCATTGAATACAGACAGGGAGCAAGTCCGGATTTCAG
>NZ_JBBCQL010000198.1:0-8776 GCF_037149975.1 Chryseobacterium sp. VD8
GTTGCAATAAGTACAACTTCACACTGCTTCACCGCATTTTCGATCACCGCAAAGCGATCTTCCCCGATTTTTGTTGCAAGGGAAATATTTTTTTCACTCAAAGGAAATTGTGCGCCTATCAAAACAGTATGTCCCGCTTTTATCCACTGTTGAGCCAAAGCTCCGCCTACATTTCCGGAGCCGATGATTGCTATATTCATATTTTTAGTTTAACGTGAAATTTACAGTAATTTTTGCATTCAGCAGTTTAGAAACCGGACAATTGACTTCCGCATCTTTTACAAGCTCCTCAAATTTATCAGCTTCAATTCCGGAAACTTTTGCTGCCAAAGTAATGTTAGACTGAGTAATGCTTCCGTCTTCCAGAACGATTTCACAATCAGTTTTCAATTCATCTGCCGAAAAACCTGCAGCCTGTAAATTAAAAGCCAGTTTCATACTGAAGCAACCGGCATGAGCTGCGGCAATCAGTTCTTCAGGATTCGTTCCGATTCCGTCTGCAAAACGGGAACTAAAACCATATTGGGTTTCTTTTAAAACTGTACTTTGCGTGGTAAGGTTTCCTTTTCCGTCTTTTCCTGTTCCGCTCCACACTGCGGTTGATTTTCTTTTGATCTGCATGATATTTTGTTTAATCAATCTTAAACTGTAATAATTATTTACTTAAAAGTTCTACTACTAATTCTGCAGCAGCCGCTCCCGAATTCTGCTGTTGCCCGGTAATTAAATTCCCGTCCTGAATAGTGTATGAACTAAACGGAGCCGCAACTTTAAATGTTGTTTCCTGTAATTTTCTAGCTTCTTCTTCAATTCTGTAAGGCTGAATTTTCATTCCGACCGCCTGATCTGCAAACTCTTCTTCTGCGTCAGCAAAACCGGTCCAGGTTTTTCCTTTTACAAGCAATTCACCGTTTGATTTTTTAGCTTCCAATAATAATGTTGTTGAATGGCAAACCGCTGCGCTTGGCTTTCCGCTTTCATAGAAACTCACAAATAATTGTTCCAGATCTTTATTTCCTCTGAAAGTGTACATTGGTCCCTGTCCGCCAACCAGAAAAACCGCATCATAATCTTTTGCATTAACTTCAGTCAGTTTTCTTGTATTTTCAAGCATCTCGTTAAAGTCAGTTTTCTGCATATACCCTAAAGAAATTACATCATGTGCAGAATAACCGCTTTCGTCCAAAGGATTGGAATATCCGTCCATTTCCAGTTTTCCTCCTTCTGTTGAAACCAGTTCCACTTCGTAACCTGCTTCCTGAAAAACTCTTAAAGGATGAGTTAATTCTGCTGCCCAGAAACCGATTGGCCAATTGGTTTGTTTACTCACACTCGGCGAGCTTGCCACCATCAGAATTTTACCTTTTACGGGAGCTCCGTGAAAATGAACATAACTATTTACTTCTTTTACTTTTTCCATTTTTTGTTTTTTTTGTTTTTAAAATCTCTAATTTTGATAAAACAAAGATAATTCTGAGTAGGAAAGAAAATCAATAATGGCTATCTTTGTAAGAAACACACAAAAATGTAAGTATGCCTGATTTTGTTTCGGATAAGCACCTTTTTCACAATCCTGTTGAATTTGCCATGAGCAAAATAGGCGGAACCTATAAAATGCCTATTCTCTGGCGTCTGAAAGATAAAGCATGGCGTTACTCGGAATTGGCTAACAGCATTCCTCATATTTCAGACAGGATGCTTTCTAAGAGTTTAAAAGAATTGCTGGAAGATGGCTTTATTTCCAAAGAAATATTTCCGGAAGTTCCTCCAAGAACCGAATACAACATTACAGAACGCGGTAAAAAAGCTGTAGAAATTATTTCAACTTTAAGAAATTACGGATTTGAGCTGATGAAAGATTTCGGCATTGAAGAAAAATAATTTAACCGTTACTTCATTTAAAGCAGCGCTATAATTTTGTCAGCTTCCCGAATTCCGCTTAAGTAAGCACCGTGAGCCGTTGAAAAATAATCTGCTTCCGTGTGCTCTCCGGCAAAGAAAAGTCTGTCGTTTACCTCTTCTGCCAAATCATCGAAATGGGACATTTCTGTACCAACTGCCGTATAGGAATAGGAACCGAAAGAATTTTCATTATTCTGCCATTTGGTACGAAGCAAATTTGAAGGATTCGGAATGCTGTTTCCGTAAACATCTTTCAGATGGCTCATAACTTCTGAGATAACCTGAGAATCTGACATTGTCTCTGTTTGTCTTGCATAATCTGCGTAGGCAAAAGTCATTAACCCATTTACATTCGGATGGAACTTTTTTACATTCACAAAATAATTGAATTTATCCCTTGTTTCCGGTGTGTAGGAAATATACTGTACATCATCCCAAAAAGCGGTGTTCCATATTAAAAGAAATTTATTTACACAGTTCATTCCCACTTTTTGGATAGCGTTTTGCTTTGCAGCAGGAAGTGAAGGAAGAAATTCAATTTTATTGGCTTTTAAAACACCCAGCGGAACACTTACAATCACATAATCTGCCTCTGAAATAATTCCGTTGTGTGTTATTTTTATTTTGGTATTGCTGTAATCTATTTTACTAACTCTTTCGTTAAATTTAACATTAAGTCCGGAAGCTAAGAAATTGGCAATCGTATCATAACCATTAGTTGCTATTTTTTCTGACCCTCCGAATTCTTCTCCTTCATCATAAAGCACGGAAGAAACTTTATCCAGATCTCCCCTGTCAAAGGTAAAATAGGTAGAAAGAAAAAATTTCCATAACCTGTTGTTGAATTTATCCGGATATAAATTTTGAAAAACGGTCTGAAAGCTTTGCGCCGGATTTCCGCTGTTTTTTAAAGTGGAAAGAATATTGTAATATTCGGTTTCCGTATTATCAAATACGGTATTACTCCGCAGAATTCCTCCAATATCGTAAGATTTTCTGCTGTCATCAACCGTTTCAAAAGTCTGCATTCCTGCCTGCTGCGCAAGATTTGTTATTGGATTGCCATTAATTCCGTGAATCCAGCTTGCTCCTTCATCAAAAGGAATTCCCAGACTTCTGTTGGTCTTTAATCTTCCTCCAACTTTTTCCTGAGCTTCTAAAACTGTAACCTCAAAGCCTTTTTCTTTCAATTTTTTGGCTGCAGCAAGACCGGAAATTCCCGCACCAATAACGATGACAGATTTTCCGTTAGGAGTTTCAGTTTCATCTTCCGAAGAACATGAGTTAGCCAGTAAAGAAGGTGCTAAAAATATCAGGGGAAAACCTGCTAAAGTATTCTTAATAAATTTTCTGCGCTGCATTTGTATTTTTTTTGAAAAACAAATATATTCAATTTTAAATCTGTTTTTCACAGCACGTCAAAAATTTTAATAAGCTCTGAATAATTTTTCAGTTTTGAAATTACTTTCTCGTAACCCTCAGTAAAATAACAATTACTAAAAATACAGAAAAGATAAATCCTAAAACGGCTACCAAAGACAATTCCCCGATTCTCGGTCCCGATTCTGAAGTAAATACAATTGCCGTTGCAATGATATTTGCGCCTAAAACCATTGCCAGAATAAGATTGATAATGCTTGATTTTATCAGTTGATTCGTCTTTTCTATATTTTTGATTTCACTGGAAACAGTGAATTTGTTTTCGTCTAATTTCTGTAAAACAGAACGTAGTTCTTTGGGAATTTCGTCTACACTGTCTGTAAACATGAGCATTCTGTCCATTCCCGTTTTTACAATATTTTTCGGACTTATTTTTTTAGTAAATATTTTTTTGGTGTAAGGATGGAGACTTTTTACCACATCCAAGTCTGGATTTATGGTTCTTCCCACTCCTTCGATAAGACTGATCCCTTTGAATAAAAGATAAAAGTAATCCGGCATATGAAGACGGTTATCTTTCAGCACATCTTTCATCTTATTGATGATAACCTGTGCATTAATTTCTTTCAGAGAGGTGCTGTGAACGAAATTCAGAATATCTTCCACATCATTTTCAAATCTTCTTTCATCCGGAATCTCATAACTGATCGCCATTTTTTTCAGGTATCGGACAATTTTATGTGGATTTTTGGCAACAAAACTTACAATAAGATTTTCAAGGACTTCCTTGTCATTCGGCGGAATTTTTCCAACTGCACCGAAATCAATAAAAACTACTTTTCCGTCTTTTTTTACCAAAATATTTCCCGCGTGAGGATCTGCATGGAAAAATCCATAGTCTAAAATCTGGGAAACAAAAAGTCTGAGACCTGTTTCGGAAATGTTTACAGGATCAATATCGTATTGTAAAAGAGATGCAGTATCTGTCACTTTAATCCCATCAATAAATTCCATACAAAGAACATTATTGTTGGAAAATTCTTCATAAACCTTCGGAACGTAGGTTTCTTTGCTGTTTTTAAAATTTCTTTTGAACTGCAGGATGTTTTCCTTTTCATTAATCAGAGAAACTTCTTCCAGTAAAGATTTTTCAAAGGTGGAAATCGCCTGTTTCAGATTGAGCTTCTCTCCTATTTCGGAATAAGAAGAGACCAGTTTTTCCATATCTTTGATAAGCAGCAGATCGTCTTCAATTACAGACTGAACCTCTGATTTTCTAATTTTCAGAATAACCTCTGTTCCATCGATTAATGTTGCTTTATAAACCTGCGCAATTGATGCTGTTGCCAAAGGCTGTTTCTGAATATCTGCAAAATGATCTTTCACCGAAATACTGAATTCGTTTTCCAGTATTTCTTCCACATTCATTTCAACCGTTTCCACTTTATCCTGAAGATTCTGCAGTTCCTGAAGAAGTTCCGGCGGAAGAAGATCTTCCCTGTTGCTGAAAGACTGTCCGAGCTTTACAAAAGTTGGTCCCAGTTCTTCCAAAACGAGCCGGATTCTTTCGTAAACAGTTCCTTTTGATACGACTTCATCGGAATTGGCGGGAATTTCCTCTTTATTTCCCCCGTTCATTCTTGCCAACAGATCTTTGAAGCCGTATTTGCTTAACACGGAAATTAACCGGGCAGATCTTTTTAATTTTCTTTGCTGTTTATCGAACATAGTCTGAAATGTAGTTGCAATTTAATTCAAAAATTGTTCCTATTGATAATAATTAATTTTCTATTTTAAATCGCTTTTTTATAATTTTCCCTTTCAGTTTGTCCTGATCAAAGGCGACGCAGTGAACAATCTATTTCCTAAAACAAAGATCGCGAAGATTTCATTTAAAAGGGTTGAAAATATTTTTCGTTCGCAATGGTGTTTTACTCAGCAAATGATAGCAGTGTAATGCAAGTTTTTCTTATCGCAAATTTTTGAATTAAATTTAATTAAATACGATATGTCATCCTGAAAGAAGCGTAGCAGATTGAAGAATCTATTTGCTAAAACAAAGATCACGAGGATTTTATTTAAAAGGATTGAAAATATTTTTCGTTCGCAATGGCGTTTGACGACTTCGAATCTTCGATTTCACTCAGCAAATGATAGCAGTGTAATGCAAGTTTTTTATCGCAATTTTTGAAGTAAATTTTATTAAATACGATATGTCATCCTGAAAGAAGCAGTGCAAATTGAAGAATCTATTTTCTAAAACAAAGATCGTGAAGATTTTATTTAAAAGAATTGAAAATATTTTTCGTTCGCAATGGCGTTTCACTCAGCAAATGATAATAAAGCTGTTCAATCTTTTCAATTTAGTTTGTCTTTTCACAGGAATCTAAACTTAGTATTAGAGAAATATAAGACTGAAAGATTTGCGCTTAGATTTCTAAGGATTGACAAACTCTGTGGTTATTTCCTAATGTTAATGAAGCAACTTCCAACCATAGCCCCGATAGAAACGACATCCTTTTTTGTTGCGGGCGAAGCGAAGCGGAGCCAGTAACAAAAAAGATACAGTGGATAGCGGGAAAAAGCTCTAAATGAATATTCTATCATTTTTTTCTTTAACTTTACCATGACAAAATATTTAAAACCAACGCTAAAAAATTATTAAAATGAAAAATTTAAAGAAAGTTTCAAGAGAACAAATGAAAAATATCGCAGGAAGCGGATTCATCAGAAACTGCTCTAATAAGTGCTGTCCTGATGATGGAAGACCAAGATGTCCCGGATTAATCTGTCCGGCTGTTTTGTGCCCGAATTAGGATCTTTTTTGAAAGAATAAAAACGGAATGCAGAAATGCATTCCGTTTTTCTATTTTAGGTATGTTTCGTACAAATCTTTTCTCCTGTCTTTCATGACCTGAACTGAACCATGATGATGCAGATCTTTCAATAAATTCAGATCGACATCCACAATTAATGTCATTTCTGTGTTCGGGGTGGCTTCTCCTTTCACTGCATTCGACGGAAAACCAAAATCCGAAGGGGTAAAAACCGCAGCCTGACCAAACTGAATATCCATATTATTAACTCCGGGAAGGTTTCCTACGCAACCTGCAATTGCCACATAACATTCGTTCTCAATTGCTCTCGCTGCCGCGCAATGACGAACACGCATATACGCATTCTGGGTATCTGTAAGGTAAGGCACAAAAAGAATTTTCATTCCCTGATCGGCTAAAATTCTCGGAAGCTCGGGAAATTCAACATCGTAGCAAATTACCAGACCAATTTTTCCGCAGTCGGTATCGAAAACACGGATTTCGTTTCCGCCTTTCATTCCGTAATATTTTTTCTCATTGGGCGTGATGTGGATCTTCCTGTATTCGTCTACTCTGCCGTCTCTGTGAAGAAGGTAACTTACATTGTATAAATCATTATTTTCGAAAACCGGCATACTTCCGGAAATGATATTGACATTATAACTGATTGCCAAATCGGAGATTTTCATCTTGATTTCTTCGGTTAATTTCGCCAGTTCAATCACGCTGTCTCTCTCCGAAAGTTTATTGAAAGGAGCTAATAAAGGGGTATTGAACAGTTCCGGAAAGAGAACAAAATCTGCTTTGTAATCTCCCATTACATCTACGAAAAATTCCACCTGTTCATAAAAAGCATCAATATCCTTAAAATGTCTCATCTGCCATTGAACCAATCCCAAACGAATGATGCTGTCCTGCATGGTGTTTGGTTTTTTGCTGTAGTAAATATTGTTCCATTGGAGTAAAACTGCATTCTCTTTGGATGATTCGTCCTCCGGCAAATATTTCTTTAAAACCCTGATCGGTAAAAAGTTATTGGAAAGCTGAAAAGACAGAACCGGATCGTAGATTTCTTTATCCCGAACTCTGCGGATATATTCTCTGGGCGATAAATCGCTGTGTTTATGGTAATTGGGAATTCTTCCGCCTAAAACAATGGATCTTAGATTCAGTAATTCGCAGAGTTCTTTTCTCGCATCATACAATCTTCTTCCGAGACGCAGTTCACGAAATTCCGGATCCACAAAGACTTCGATCCCATATAAGACATTTCCGGTTGAAAGGTGGGTGTTAAAAGTATAATTTCCTGTAATATCACTATAGGTATGATCGTCGCCAAATTCGTCATAGTTCACAATAATAGAAAGGGCAACTGCTGCGAGTTTTCCGTCTACCGTAATGCAGATTTGTCCTTTAGGAAATATCCGGGTAAGTTTTTCGATACTTTTTTTAGACCAGACATATTCCGACATTTGGGGATAAGCCCTCTTCATGGTAACGACCAATTCATCATAATCCTGAACCGTTAATGGTCTTGTTTCTATTTGCATTTGATGTAATTTTACTTAAATTTAGGGAAAAATAATTGATAAAGGTTTTCAAGAACTTTAATTGTTATGAAAAAACTAATAACAATAATAACACCGTTTTTACTTTTTAGCTGTATTTCCAGAGATCATCAGAAATATGTTTTGCATGATCATACTGTAATATTGAAGGGCAAATTCTTTAAGATAGATTCAGCTAATCAAATTTTTATTTATCATTTTAAAAATGATACTATTGAAGGTGTTTTTACAAGCTTTAATGATAAAAATTTTAAAAATCCTAATTACAAAAAAATAAAACTCAATAAAAAATATACCTTAGTTTTAAACAAAGAAGTAAGATTTGCAAGTTGCTTTTTACCTGATAACTTTGAAAACTCTTATACTGAAAATGATATTCTAATTTGGGAGCCAAGTATGAAGTCTCAATATTTTGTAAGTTGCAGCAATATTACAGCTAACAAAATAAATCCGAGATTTACACTGCTTAAATATATGGATCCTTATAAATCTTACAAATAACCGTGTATGTTTCTTAAAAATTTTCTCACAGTTATTCTTCTTTTCCTGATTATAGGATGCAGTTCTTATAAAATTAAAAATATTTATTTCAAGTCCGAAACAATTAAGCTCAACGCAAAGATCGACAGTATTGATTCAACTGAGCATTATTATGTTTATTATATTAGTAATGATACTCTTAAAGCATATTTTAGTAAACCGAAACTTTGCAGCAATTCTTTTAAAACTTCGTTAGAATTAAATAAAACCTACTCGCTAAAAGTAAAAACCGATGCGAATACGACTTATAGATTCAAAATAAATATGGGAGATGATTTATATGTAGAAGACAGGTTCTTTGAGTCTGATGAACCCAGATTAATTTTGGATGATTGTTTTAATATTTGTGGAAATACAATCAATATTGATCAATAAAAAATCCCATCAAGAGATAGGATTTGTATTTTATCTTGGTAAAGACAGCTTAGAAATACTACTCATTTCAACAGAATCTTTTGCCTCATTATATTTTACATACATTGTTCGCCACTTTTCTTTCATCGCTTCTTCTTTTGTAAAAGCATGCTCTTTTACAGTAAAGTGTTCTTTCATGTGATCAAAATCTTCATA